>JAEEPV010000081.1 GCA_016284975.1 Solobacterium sp. | reverse complement strand
GCCGTCGATCCGAATTATGACAGTGTCTTTGAAAAAAAGAACGCGTCATTCCTCGGAAGAGGAATCTGCTTTAACAAGTATGTCGGCGCCCGTGGAAAGTCCGGGTGCAGTGATGCCAATCCGGAATATATCGCTGACTTGCGCAGAGTCATGGAAGAAGATGAGATTGTATTCCAGACCGGAGAACTCGGCGGCGTGGATGAAGGCGGCGGAGGAACCATTGCACGGTTTCTGGCAGAACTGAACATCGAAGTGATCGATGCCGGCATTCCGGTTCTGAACATGCATTCTCCAAGCGAGATCGCATCCAAGGCAGATCTTTATGAGGCATACCGTGCGTATAAGGCATTCCTTCTGCGGATGATCTGATGCACAGCAGTTTTTCAGAAAGAACAAAACTGAACAGCAAAAAACAGGTCGGCTGACCTGTTTTGCGTTTCAGAGTTTTGACATGCCTTCGGCAATGCTGAGGATATGTGCAGGGGGAAGCCCTTTGCCGGGCTTGCCGGGATTACAGCTGATCGAACAGTACGCACCAAACGGATGAAATTCCGCGGTATTGATCAGCTCTTTCGTTCCCCGGCACTTGATCGAGAAATCACCGGCCGGCAGCAGATAAGAAGAAGGGTAATGATTGTAATCCCCGCTGATGTTTTCAATCTGCAGGATCGATCGTCGAAGGATCAGCAAATCATCTTTCCGGGTGTAACGGATCTCGATCAGTCCGTTCATGCAGAAGATGCCGCTTTCCTTCATTCCGGCCGGAATATATCCGCTGTCGATTCCCGGGAAAACAACTCCGGACAGTTCTTCAGCCTCCTTCAGGGAAGATACCTTTTTCCATGGGTTTCTCATAAGCCTATTTCCGCTTCCGGTAAAGATCCGGATAAAGGTATTCCAGAAATACCGGAACGACCGTTTCCCAGGTCGCTTCGCTGTGATACCCGCCGACAATCGTGTTGGGGAAGGTATTGCAGCCTTTTTTCTGGAACTCCCGGTTGATTTTCAGCATCCGGTCCAGATTGCGCGCATACTGCTGCTTGGAACGAACCTCATTGGACCCGAAATCCATATAGATGCGGGTGTTCTTCGAGACACGGCTCACACGGATTGTCTCAACAAGACCTTTATGCGTAATGTCGAGTGTAGAAGACAGGCATGCGGCCTTTGAATACACATCGTTATATTTTGCAATGCAGTAAAGAGACATCAATCCGCCCATCGAGGAACCACCGATGCCGACATGGGCACGGTCACTGGCAATCCGGTAATGTGCTTCACAATACGGCTTGAGCTTTGTGACAAACCAGTCTGCCGTGGTCTCACCGGAAATCGTTCCGTCGGGAAACCATTCTCTGGTTTCGACCGGAAGCGGACAGTATTCCAGGAGTCTCCGGTCACCGGTATGATTGCAGTCTTCTCCGATGACAACTAACGGAAGATGATTGGCATCCAGGTAATCCCGGATCCCCCAGCATTTTCCGTAAGTCGCTGTAGAATCGTCGAACAGGTTATGACCGTCAAACATATACAGTACCGGATAAATCCGGTCACTGACATCGTAGTCGTCCGGCAGATAGACAAATACCTTGCGGGGGCTCTGCTTCAAAGGGGCAATGCCGAGGCGGAAGGTATCAATTCTTCCCATGCGGCTTACCCATCCAGGATATCCTGGACTCCGTGCCGGAGCGGATCCGCTCAATATTGCTGCGGTGACGATAAACGATGAACATCCAGAGCAACAACTGACAGATCGTGATATGGATCGGGTTCCGGATAATAAATGCACTGGCAAGTACTTCCAGGCCGACCGCGCTCATGCTGGAGAGGGAAACCATCCGGCAGATATAAAGAATCACAAAGAAGGCAATGACCGGGAAGAGGAACTGCCAGAACCATTCCTGATTGACAAAGATCGCAAGACCGAGGAAATAACCGTATGTGGTAGCGACAGCCTTTCCGCCTTTAAACTGTGCAAAGATCGGGAAACAATGACCAAGACAGCAGACAAGACCTGCATATGGAATCATTTCCGGGCTGAACTTCCAGGCGATTGTCATGGCAATCAGTGCTTTTAAACCGTCAAGAACCGTGACTGTAATTGCTGCCGGTTTGCCGAGTACACGGCCGGCGTTGGATGCGCCGAGATTGCCGGATCCATACTGACGGATATCTTTTTTATAAAAGAGCTTTCCGATAACCAGCGCCCACGGAATCGAGCCGATCAGATAACTGACAACAAGAATAATCAGATTTTTTAACATATTAATTCCTCCTGAAAAATACACTATGTATTATACGCTTTTTAATCACAAAGAATGAATGGGGCAAAATACTGAATTCATGCGGATAACTTCGTTATAATCAAAGGAAGCTGAAGGAGATTGTGATGTTCAAACGACTTTTTTCTTATTTCCGGCCTCATATGCGGCTGTTTGTCCTGGATCTGGTCTGTGCCTTTCTGGTCGGACTGACCGACGAATTCATGCCGCTGATCGTACGGAATATCATAAACGAATATGTCCCGAAACAAAGCTGGGCGCTGATGGTGAAGTGGTCCATCGCGCTTGCGGTGATCTATGTCATCAAATTCTGCCTGAACATGATCATCACCTACTGGGGGCATGTTTTTGGAATCCGTGTGCAGGCAGATATGCGCAGGGATATCTTTCGTCATATTGAAAAACTGCCGATTTCCTTCTTCGATGACAATAAAACCGGTGCTCTGATGAGCCGGATCACCAACGATCTTCAGGAAGTATCCGAGATGTCGCATCATGGGCCGGAAAACCTCTTTATTTCCGTTGTGATGCTGGGGGTAAGCGCGTACATGCTTGGCCATATCAACGGCCGGCTGACACTGATTGTATATTCCTGTCTTCCGATCGCACTGCTGTTTGTGATTCTGATCCGCAAAGGGCAGATGGAAGCCTTTACCCGCAACCGGAGAGAAATTGCCGGGATCAACGGGGAAACGGAAACCAGCATTGCAGGCG
Organism: Solobacterium sp.; assembly: GCA_016284975.1. Classification (GTDB taxonomy): domain Bacteria; phylum Bacillota_I; class Bacilli_A; order Erysipelotrichales; family Erysipelotrichaceae; genus Bulleidia. Next base: position 4,901 of record JAEEPV010000081.1, on the reverse strand, counting down.
TACGGGTTACCCGGGCATTTGACGGAGCAGAACAGGAATATCTCAAGTTTGACCGTGCCAATGCCCGTTATGTCGGTGCCAGAAAGATTGCCTATATGTATCTTGCGCTGTTCCATAGCGGAATGACGTTTTTCACCGATATCATGTATGTTGTGGTTGTTTTAGTCGGCGGAAAGATGTTTTTTCACGGCGAGATCAGCAGTGGTGATTTTGTGGCATACCTGCTGTATATTTCCATGTTTCTGACGCCTCTGAAACGGCTGGTCGATACGTATGAGCAGATCGTGGAAGGAATGAGCGGTGTAAAGCGGTTTGAAGAGATTATGAATCTCCCTCTGGAACAGGATGAAGAAGGTGCTGTTGATGCCGGCATCCTCAAAGGGGATATCGTATTTGACCATGTTTCCTTCCATTACCGCAATCACGATACGGATGGACCGATGGTGATCCGCGACATGAACCTTCATATCGCAGAACAGGAGACGCTGGGTCTTGTAGGCCCTTCGGGAGGCGGAAAAACGACCCTCTGCAACCTCATACCCCGTTTTTATGAAATCGACAGCGGGGAGATCCGCATAGACGGCATCGATATCCGTCATATGACCCGAGAGTCGCTTCGCCGCAATATCGGCATCGTTGCCCAGGATATTTTCCTGTTCCATGGAACGATCCGGGAAAATATTTCCTATGGCAATCCGGATGCGGATGATGCGATGATTATCGACGCGGCGAAAAAGGCAGGCATTCACGACGATATCATGGCCATGAAAGACGGATATGACACCAATGTCGGAGAACGCGGCGTACATCTTTCAGGCGGTCAGCGGCAGCGGATCTCGATTGCCCGGATTTTCCTGAAAAACCCGCGGATTCTGATCCTGGATGAAGCAACATCTGCACTGGATAATGCGACCGAAATGCTGATCCAGCAGAGTCTTGATGAACTCTCGAAAGGCCGTACGGTCATTGTGGTCGCGCACCGGCTGAGTACGCTGCGGAATGCGGATCGAATTGCGGTCATCACCGGAGAAGGAATCGCGGAAGAAGGTACGAAAGAAGAACTGCTGGAGAAAGATGGAATCTACAGTCAGTTATATAAATATCAGTTTGAAAATGCCTGATGGGATGTATACGAGGAGTCTGATATAATAGGGCAGTTGTAAATGAGGTAGGAAATGAGTGAAAAACGGGCATACGAAGATGAAAGTATTCAGATATTAAAAGGACTTGACCCGGTGCGGAAGCGCCCGGGTATGTATATCGGCTCTACCGACAGCCATGGCCTGCATCATCTGATCTGGGAGATCGTAGACAACGCGGTCGATGAAGCTTTAAATGGCTTTGGCAAAAAAATCACGATCACACTGAATGAAGACGGTTCCTGTACGGTTGAGGATGAAGGACGCGGCATGCCGATCGGAAAGCATCCCAGCGGCAAGAATACGCTGGAGGTTATTTTCACCGTGCTTCATGCGGGCGGTAAATTTACGAGCGAAGGCGGATACAAGACGGCCGGCGGTCTTCATGGTGTCGGTGCGTCCGTTGTAAACGCACTTTCGGAATGGCTGATCGCAGAAGTTGCACATGATGGAAAGCTGGTTCGTCTGCGGTTTGATCACGGTGATAAAAAGGTCGGCAAGCTCGAACAGCTCGGCAATACGAACCGTACCGGTTCCAAAATCACGTTCAAACCGGACCCGAAGATCTTTTCCACGACGGAATTCAAATTTGATGTGGTTGCGGAACGGGCCAGGGAAGAGGCATTTCTGCTGTCCGGCATTTCAATCATTGTAAAAGATGCCAGAGGAAAGAAGCCGCAGACTCAGACATTCTGCTATGAAGACGGTCTGACGGCGTTCCTGGATTACCTGCATGAAGATCGGAATACGCTGATGCCCCCGGTGAAGTTTGAAGGTGAAAGCAATGGCATCAAGGTACAGTGCGCATTCCAGTATACAGATGATTACTCGGAAAATACCTATAGTTTTGCGAATCTTGTCCGTACCGGAGACGGTGGCTCCCATGAGATCGGATATAAAACAGCCTTTACCAAGGCAGTAAATGACTATGCAAGGAAATACGGACTTCTGAAGGAAAAAGATAAGAATCTTGAAGGTTCGGATGTACGGGAGGGACTGACCAGCATAATTACCGTTGAAGTACCGGAAGAACTGCTGCAGTTTGAAGGACAGACCAAAGGGAAGCTGGGAACCCCGCAGGCAAAGCCGGCTGTGGATTCGGTCGTAGCCGAAAACCTTACGTACTGGCTGGAGGAAAACCGGGAGCTTTCCGATTCCCTCGTTCGAAAGATGATGAAAGCCAGTATTGCACGGGAAGCGGCACGTAAAGCCCGTGAGGAAGCCCGTAAGGGAAAGAAGGCTTCCAAGGGTGAAAAGCTTCTTTCTGGAAAACTTGCGCCGGCCAACTCCAGAGATGCAAAGATCAAAGAACTGTTTCTGGTCGAGGGTGATTCTGCCGGCGGCAGTGCCAAGCAGGGAAGAGATTCCCGCTTTCAGGCGATCCTTCCGCTGCGCGGGAAAGTGCTGAATACCGAAAAATGCACAATGAGTGATATTGAAAAGAATCTTGAGCTCAATACGCTGATTCATGCGATCGATGCCGGTGTCGGTCCGGATTTTGACTGGGAAGAATCCAATTACAACAAGATCATCATCATGACCGATGCGGATGACGACGGTTCACATATTCAGATTCTTTTACTGACGTTCTTCTACCGCTATATGCGCCAGCTGATTGAACACGGCATGATCTATATCGCTCTGCCGCCGCTGTATAAAGTGACCAAGGGAAAGAACAGCCAGTACTGCTATACCGATGAAGAACTGGAAGCATTGCGCAAGAAGCTTGGAAAAGTGGAGATTCAGCGTTACAAGGGACTCGGTGAAATGAATGCGACCCAGCTCTGGGAGACGACAATGGATCCGGAATCCAGATCCCTGATCCGGGTCGGGATCAATGACGGCGTACTTGCGGAGAAGCGGGTATCCGTTTTGATGGGAGAAAAGGCAGAGCCGCGCAAACGATGGATTGAAGACAACATTTCCTTTACGCTGGAAGACAGCTTTAAGGTAGAGGAGGCGTAAATGGCTAAGAAAAAAGACATACAGGATAATACGACCTATATTCCTTCTCTGCTGGAAGATATCATGGGCGACCGGTTCAGCCGCTACGCTAAATATGTTATTCAGGAACGTGCACTTCCGGACGCAAGAGACGGTCTCAAGCCGGTTCAGCGACGGATTCTTTATGCGATGTATCACGACGGGAATACGTGGGATCACGCTTACCGGAAATCTGCCAAGACGGTAGGTCTTGTTATCGGTAATTACCATCCCCATGGTGATTCCTCGGTTTATGACGCAATGGTCCGCATGTCACAGGACTGGAAGGTTCGTCTTCCGCTGATCGACATGCACGGCAACAACGGTTCCATCGATGATGACCCGGCTGCAGCCATGCGATATACGGAAGTGCGTCTTGCCAAAGTCACACAGGTCATGGAGGACGATCTCGACAAGGATACCGTTGAGATGACCCCGAACTTTGACGATACGGAAAATGAACCGACGGTACTGCCGGTTCCGTTTCCGGTCATGCTGGTAAACGGTGCCACCGGTATCGCAGCCGGCTATGCGACAAACATGCCTCCTCATAATCTGGCGGAATCTGTTGATGCGGCGGTCTATCGTCTGCATAATCCAAACTGCACGCTGGATGAAGTCATGGAATATCTGCCGGGACCGGATTTCCCGACCGGCGGTATCGTTCAGGGTGCTGAGGGAATCCGGCAGGCATTTGAAACCGGACACGGCCGGATCGTCGTACGCGGCAAAACAGAGATCGTAGAGGGCAGAACCTGCAATCAGATCGTTATTACCGAGGTTCCCTATGAAGTAATCAAGTCCAATCTGGTCAAGCAGATGGATGATATTCGTCTTGGAAAAGCAATCGACGGCATTCTGGATGTCCGGGATGAATCGGACCGGAAAGGTCTTCGCATCGTTGCGGATATCCGCAAGGACAGCGATGCCCAGATGATCCTGAATTATTTCTTCAAGAATACCGATCTGCAGATCTATTACAACTACAACAACGTCACAATCATTAACCGCAGACCGGTACAGGTTGGACTCCTTGGTCTTCTGGATGCATTCATAGAGTTCCGCAAGGAAGTTGTCGCAAGACGATCCCGCTATGAACTTGCCCGTATGGAGGCGCGCTGTCATGTGATTGAAGGTCTCATGAAGGCGGTATCCATTCTGGATGAAGTAATAGCAGAGATCCGTGCATCCAAAGACAAGGCGGATGCGAAGCATAATCTCATGGACCGGTTCGGATTTGACGAAGTTCAGGCAGAGGCAATCGTTACACTGCGTCTGTACCGTCTGACCAATACCGATATCACCCAGCTGCGGGCGGAGTTTGCGGAACTGGCCAATCGGATCGAAGAGACACAGGCAATTCTGGATAACCCGAATGTCATGAAGCATGTAATTGCGAAGGAACTCAAGGCGGTTAAGAAGGAATACGGTGATGAACGGCGGACGCAGATCGAAGAAGAAGTCGCTGAAATTGTGATTGACCGTACCAGCATGGTTGCCAACGAACGGGTTGTCGCAACGGTAAGCCGGGACGGATATGTCAAGAAAGTCAGCATGCGCTCCTACCAGGCAAGTGAGGGATCCCTTACCGGCCTTAAAGTCGGAGATGAACTGATCGGTTCGATTGAGTGCGATACGCTCGATACGCTGCTGCTGTTTACCTCAAAGGGAAATTATGCGTTCCTTCCGGTATGGCAGGCGGACGACGGGAAGTGGAAGGAAATCGGATCCCATCTGAATAAGAACATCCGAATCAACGGCGATGACAAGATCCGTGCT
>JAEEPV010000080.1 GCA_016284975.1 Solobacterium sp. | reverse complement strand
GTTGCGTGCATTTTTGATCGAAGAGATCGAAGAAAAGCAGTCGGATATCATCTGGAAACTGGAAGCCAACATGGATGACTGCAGCGGGGAACAGCTTGGATATCTCATGGAACGACTTCTTTCCGCAGGAGCCAGGGATGTGCATTATTCACCCTGCTACATGAAAAAGAACAGACCGGCAACCCAGCTGAACGTGATCTGCGATGAAGAAAAGCTGGAGGATCTGGAAAATATTATTTTTTTGGAGTCTACCACCATCGGTATCAGACGGATCCCGGTATACAGATCCGTTCTTCCCAGGGAGATCATTACCATTAAGACTCCCTTTGGAAAAGGGGATGTAAAGGTATGCAGTATGCCTGACGGAACAAAACGAGTTTATCCGGAATATGAAAGCGTGAAGAAACTTGCTTTATCTTCCGGCAAGAGTTACGAAGAGATCTATCAAATCATGAAAGAGTATAAGGGGATGTAAGATTTTCATGAAGATTTTGCAGAAAATCTTAAATGTTATAGCCGGGATTTTGATCCTGCTTGTTGCGCTGATCCTGTTAAGTGCAACAAATCCGAATATTTCCAGAACTATTGGAGAGATCCTTGGGACCATCGGGAATACCGTAGATCATGTGAAGGATGTATTCGGTCTGGATGAGGAAGGGGAAACGGGAGAAAGCGACGAAGGCGCTTCTGTGGATGGTATCCCGAGTGGCAGTGAGACCAAAACCCCTATGGTTGAGCTTATTGTCGCTCCGGAAGACGGTCTGTCCTCGGATGTGATCGGAGGGGGCAGCGGTTATGTTCAGCCTTCCGAGATCCCGACTGAGGTTCCTGATGGGATGGCGGAAAGGACCGGTTTTGTTCCGATCCAAAGTGTTGGTGAAGAAGCCACAGAAGAAGATACAAATGTGGGTTACGGAGAAACCGGGGAAGGCTTGTCTTTTGACAGCATGTTTTATCCTTATTACTTCATGCTGAATGAGGATACCCAGACCCTTTATCGTCAGATCTATGCAAATATGAATGCGCTAAATGCTGAATTTGCGCCGCTTTTGGACGGAACCAGCCCGTCACAGCTTCGAAACGCATTTACCGCGGTCTGCAATGATCATCCGGAACTGTTTTGGGTCAACACCGCATATTCTTATGCTTTTAACGATGCGGGAATGGTAGCGGTCATCGGATTATCCTTTAATCAGACCGCTTCAGACCTGGAAAACGCAAAACAGCAGTTCCAGGACCAGGCACAATACTTCCTTGCAAACACAAGAAATCTGGAAACGGATTATGAAAAGGAGATCCTGGTGCATGATGCACTGATCAGTTTCTGTTCCTATGACCTGAATGCTGATATGAACCAGAGTGCTTTCAGTGCCCTTGTTCTTGGAAAAACGGTCTGCGCCGGATATGCAAAAGGATTTCAGTATCTGATGCAGCAGCTGGGAATTCCGGTATATTATTGTACCGGTTACGCCGGCGAAAACCATGCCTGGAACATCATTTACCTGGATGGTGAGTACTACAACGTGGATCTGACCTGGGATGACACGGATCCTTCCACGTATAATTACTTTAACGGCAGTGATCGGGATTTCGGAGTTGACCACGCAAGAACGGATCTTGCGGTAAATCTTCCTCCCTGTAACGGAGAGACATACCGGCTTCTTCTTGCATCCAAAACCTCTTCTAATGAAAATGCGGATGTGATCCCCGGAAGCGGAACCGTGGCAGTTGATCAGGACGGAAATACATCTACAGGCCAGAGTGACAGAGACAGTACGGTGTCTTCGGAAGGAAATTCATCGGAGAACAGTGATAACTCCGGCAGCTCCGCATCGGAAAGTCAGGTCGTGCCGGATTACAGTAACACCATGATCTCTTCCATGCAGGATTATTATGATGCGGTAAAGGATATTCTCTTAAAGAGTGATACAAATCCCGTTACGCTGACTACACTGGTAACAAGTGCGGACCTCTATGATCAGATCTACGCTTCTTATACAAACGGAACGTATATGAATGCATTTATGAAAGAAGTGGGACAACAGAAAGGTGCCCAGGGAGTGCAGTTTGAAGTTGTTCCGGAGGAACTTCCCGACGGAAGCTGCAGGATGAATCATACCTTTACATTTTCCTATTAGATATGCTAAATTAAATCTTGTGTGTTTCGGCGTCGGAATTGCCGAAAAAGATAAAAAACATCAAAACAGGAGAGGGAGGAAGACATGGAAAAGTTCTTCAAAGTCAAGGAAAGCGGTTCTACAGTAAGAACCGAAGTTTTGGCAGGTCTTACAACATTCATGGCAATGGCTTATATTCTGATGGTCAATGCAGGTATGTTTTCTGATCTGCTGGGTGGAGAAGGTTATAATGCGGTTTATATCGCAACAGCCATTTCCGCTATCATTGGTACGGTAGTCATCGGTCTGCTGGCCAATCTGCCTCTGGCTCAGGCTTCCGGTATGGGATTAAACGCATTTTTCGTTTATACCGTATGTTTCGGATTTGGCCTCAGCTATGCAAACGCTCTGGTTCTGGTATTGTTTGATGGTATTCTGTTCATCATCCTTACCATCACCAATCTTCGTAAAAAGATCTTCGAGGCGATCCCCGATGAGGTTCGTGTAGCGATCCCCGCAGGTATCGGCCTGTTCATCGCCATGATCGGTTTCCAGAATGCCGGCATCATCACACAGGATGCATCCACCGGTGTTACTCTGGGATCCTTTAACTTATTCAGCGGTGCTGCTACCTGGGCAACCGTAATGC
>JAEEPV010000079.1 GCA_016284975.1 Solobacterium sp. | reverse complement strand
TTCAATGAAGCATGGATTCTGGATCAGCAGTTCAAGCGCAGCCGGGAAAATGAGATGAATCGGGAAGGTGTAAACGGCAGTGAGATCTGGTGGCTTGGCGAAAAGAAACAGGTAAAACGGCTTCCGGCAAAACGGGATTCCGTAACTGTCAACGGGGATGAGTTAACCTTTTATCTGAAAGAAGAAACCGAAGAAAGAATTCAGGCCGCTTTCCGCAAAGCTGCCGCAAGAGAGATCCTGCATCTAGCAGAAGAACGGCGGGAAGTCTGGGATCGGGTCATCTGTGATGCTTCGGGTATCCTTCGGCCGGAGATTACAACACGATATATGACCAGCCGATGGGGTGTATGTTATCCGAGAAAGAACCGGATCACCCTCAGCACCCGGCTGATTCATTACCCAATCGAATGTCTGGAATATGTTCTGCTGCATGAGTATGCGCACTTTTTGGTGCCGAATCATTCCCGGGCATTCTATGCGGTGATTGAACGATATATGCCGGACTACAAACAACGAAGAAAAAGGCTTCGGTAAAGAATATGGAACAGTTTTTGGGATTTGGAGAAAATATATTTGAAGACGGACTGATCTTTTTTGCGGTGCGTTCTCTGCTGATCTGGATTGTCAGCGAGATCGTCGTGAAGATGATCCGCCGGTCGATGAAACGGGAAGAAACGGCACGTAGTGAGTCGACACGGACACCGGTCAAGTTTTTCGGTAATGTGATCATCACGGTTGTACGCAGCATTGCGACATTTCTGATCCTCAGCAGCATCAAGCCGCTCTCTACAGTCGGAAGGGCGGTGCTTGGAGCTACATCCGTCATCGCCGTTATCGTCGGTCTTGCGGCGCAGGAGGCTTTTGGAAATCTGATCGCCGGCTTTTTTCTGGCAATGTATCAGCCGTTTCGACTGGGGGATCTGGTCAAGCTGAGTGAAAAAGACCTTACTGGTACAGTAGAAGAACTGTCGCTTCGGCATACGGTGATCCGCACCTTCGATGGCACCCGGGTGGTGATTCCGAACTCGCAGATGAACTCGGCGATTGTAGAAAATAAGCGTACGGAAAACAATCTGTTTTCACGGCAGATCATTGTTTCGGTTGCCTATGATACAGATATCGATCATGCAAGAAAAGTTATTACGGATTGTGTAACGGGTCTGAAAAACTATATCGACCCTCGGACTGAGGCGGAACGGAAAAACGGGCAGCCTCCGGTAAATGTAGTTGTAACGGACTTTCTGGATTCCGGAATTGAACTGCGTTTTCGAGTCTATACCCGGACGGCTGCGGAAGCCTATGAGTTCGGCGGGCAGGTACGGGAAGCAGTGCTGAAGGGATTCCGTGAGAACGGAATACAGATCCCGTATCCGGTTCGAACGATCGAAATGATCAAATGAAAATTGTTTCACATTTTTGATTTATTTTCACATTTCTTTCATAAAATATGCCGGAATTCGATTGAAGAATTCACCGGTTTCGGTACAATATTGGTAGAAACATTTCGGTTTAGAACGGAGAATTACCATCATGATTTTTTGTAGGAAAGAAATACCTTTTTATGTACAGCACAAAGGTGAAGGGGCAGTTCTTTTCGCCGGGATTGTGATCGTAACAAGTAATGTTTTTTAAGATGGAACGTGTGTGTCCATCTTTTTTGTTCTACCGTTTCAAAGAATATTAAGGAGGATTAAATAATGGATCAGATCAATCAGGAATTCTTTGATGCAGCGGGAAGAGGAGATTTTGAAAAAGTCTGCTCGATGGTTTCCAAAGGCGCAAATGTCAATGTTGCCAACGGAGACGGCCGTACCGCACTGATGCGCAGTGCAAAGCGCGGCTATGAAGATATCGTTCGTTATCTTCTGGATAACGGAGCAGACACCCGTGCAAGAGACAAAAACAACAAAACTGCAATGATGGGTGCAGCCAAGAAGGGTCATCTCGCAATCTGCAAGATGCTGGAACATGCCGGTGCAGATGTGAACTCCCACGATAACAGAGGCCGTACCTCTCTCATGAGAGCAGCTCTGCTTGGTGAGCTTGAAGTTGTTGATTACCTGATTTCCAAGGGTGCAGATGTCAATGCCCGTGATGAACAGGGCCGCACCGCACTGATGGAAGCAGTAAATGCATATAAGGCAGATGTCATCAAATCGCTTGTTGAAGCAGGTGCAGATATCAACGCTGCTGACAACAAGGGCTGCACTGCGCTGATGCGTGCCGCGTACAGCGGATATCCGGAACTTGTTAATTTCCTGCTCGAGAATGGTGCAGATAAGAACAAGACAGACTATGACGGAAACATGGCAATTCACTATGTCCGCAAGGAATGCCTCGCGGATCTCAAGGATATTCTGAAATAAGGGGGAATGAACGATGAAAGATTATCTTGCTAATCAGGTTCGAAATGTAACAGTATTGGGACATTCCGGAGCTGGAAAAAGCACACTGATCGAAGCCTGCCTGCATTTCAACAAGCAGATCGATAAATTTGGGAAAAATAATGACGGCACAACTTATCTGAACTTCGATCCGGAAGAAGGTAAGCGCGGACTCTCCTGCTATTGCCATCTGGCACCGGTTGAATGGAAGGGCATGAAAATCAACTTCATCGATACTCCGGGCTACATGGATTACGAAGGAGAAGAAATCACAGGTCTTACCGTCGGCGATAACGCACTGATCGTTGTGGATGGCAAAGAAGGTGTTGAAGCAGGTACGGAGCGTGCCTGGAAAGAAGCGGTTTCCAAGCGTAAACTGCCGACAATCTTCTTCATCAACAAGATGGATGATCCGAATGCACACTTTGACGAAGCACTGAGTGAACTTCGGGATAAATTCGGAAAGACCGTTATTCCGTTTGAAATGCCGATTGTTAAGGACGGAAAATCAGTCGGTTCCGTTAACATTCTCCGTAAGAAAGCCTGGTATCACGACAACCGCAAGGAAGCACAGGATGTTCCTGCTGAACTTCAGGACCAGGTTGAAGAATACTATGCAGAGATTGCAGAGGCAATCGCCAGCACGGATGATGAACTGATGGAAAAATTCTTCGCGGGCGAAGAATTCGATATGCACGAAGTCGCAAAGGGGCTTCGTATCGGTGTACGCTCCGGCGAAATCCGTCCGGTATACTGCGGAACTGCAACCGAACAGATTGGTATCGAGCGTATCATGGATCTGATCACAGAGTATTTCCCGAGCTATGCCGAGAAGGGCCGTGTTCAGGCAGTCAATGCCAAGGGCGATCTGATCGATATGGAAACCAACGAAAACGAAGCAATGTCCGCATTTGTCTTCAAGACTGTCATTGACCCGTTCGTTGGTAAGATTTCTTATCTGAAGGTCATGTCCGGTGTTCTGAGCTCTGATTCTCAGGTTCTCAACAGCCTCAAGGACGTCAACGAAAAGGTTTCTCAGGTCTATGTCATTACCGGCAAGTTCCAGAACGGTGTCGGAAAACTGTTCACCGGTGATATCGGTGCGGTTGTAAAACTGCAGAGCACACAGACCAACGATACTCTTTGCACTTCTTCGAAGGTTGTACACTATCCACCGATTGATTTCCCGAAACCGATGCTCGGGTATGCAATCTGGCCGAAGACCAAGGCAGACGAAGACAAGATGTCCGTTGGCATCAAGAACATGTGTGAAGAAGATCATACGATCCGTCTTGATAAGAATTCCGAAACGCATGAGCAGGTTCTGTATTCTCTCGGCGATCAGCATACCGATCTGATCCTCTCCAAGCTCAAGAGCAAGTACAAGGTTGAAGTAACCACATCCATTCCTACCGTTCAGTATCGTGAAACGATTCGCGGTAAGGCAGAAGCTCAGGGTAAATACAAGAAGCAGAACGGCGGCGCCGGTCAGTATGGTGACGTCTGGGTTCGCTTTGAGCCGACGGATAGCGAAGATATGGTCTTTGCGGAAGAAGTCTTCGGCGGCGCAGTTCCGAAACAGTACTTCCCGCCGACCGAACAGGGTCTGCGTGACTGCATGAACAAGGGCGTTCTCGCCGGCTTCAAGGTTGTCGGTGTTAAGGCTACACTCTTCGATGGTTCCTACCATCCGGTAGACTCCAAGGAAGTTGCATTCAAGGAAGCAGCACGTCTTGCCTACAACGCAGCGATGCCGAAGGCAAATCCGGTTCTGCTTGAGCCGATCGGAAAGATCACGGTCATCGCACCGGAAGAATATACCGGTACACTGATGGGTGATGTTACCAAACGCAGAGGCCTCATTCTTGATATGCAGATGAATGAAGACAATGAGCAGGTGATTGTGGCGGAAGCTCCGATGTCCGAGATCCTGACTTATGCAAATGATCTTCGTTCCATGACACAGGGACGCGGCAAATACGTAGTTGAATTTGACCGCTACCAGCCGGCTCCGAAGGAAGTTGCGGATAAGGTAATCGCTGCTGCGAAAGCGAAGGCAGAAGCGTAATCCGGATCAATATCCATTAAATCCGGCAGGGGAGAGACAATGTCTCTCCCTTTAAAATTGAATAATACTTGTACTATAATAGTCCTGTTTTAAGTAAAGGTATTAAACGATGGGAAAACAAGCGCCTGTAGTTATTACTACGAAACAGGCGAAGAAGCAGATCAATCACTTCGGGAGATCGCTGCTGATATACGTATTACTCAGTGTCGCAGTTAAGTACGCTCTGATCTATACAGAGCGTTATTTCCCGAATGTGCTGAACGGGGTGGATCCGGACCTTGCAAGTCTCTGTGCATCCATCATTTTGTTGTTGTTTGTGACACTTGTGCCGTTTACGATCTCCTCGCTGTTCTTGCATCTGGATATCCGTGATTATCTGAAGAACCCGAGATTACGGATCGACCGGGTGCTTGCCCTGATCTGTATCGGCATTGGTCTGAATCTGCTGGTCACATCCGTCTCTACGCTTTTTTACTTTTTCTTCCATACGCAGGCGACGGAATATCCATATCTGGGGGATTTTTCAACCAATGAGTCAATTCTGAAGAATCTCGTATATGTTGCTTACTTTGTAATTATCAAGCCAATCTGTGACGAATACATTTTCCGCGGTATCATCCAGCGTCAGCTCGGACATTATGGACGTTACTTCGGGGTTATCGGTTCCGCGTTCCTGTATGCGATTGCTCAGGCAAATCTGGTAGATGCACTGCCCGCATTTGTCGTTGGATGGTATCTGTCACTGATCACGCTGCGTTATCATTCGATCCAGCCGGCTATTATTGTTCATATCGCACTTTCTCTGTTCCTCTGGGGACTCAATGTTATCCCGGGCAATTATCTCTGGCTGATTACGCTGTTTATCGTTCTGATTTATATATTTGCCGGACTGTTTGTCTTCCAGAAGCGGGTCGATACCGGTATGGTGCGCTATGGTGCGACGGATCCGAAGCTGTGGAAAATCCTGCTGACTTCGCTTTCGATTGTCATCTGTATCGCAATTTTCATTGTTAATGTCGTGCTGTCCCTGCAGCTCTAGATCATCAGAGTTTCTTCCCGCCTTTGGCGAAATAAATCAAGCATAATAACTGCAGTGACCATCTCCTAAACAGGTCCTGCATTTTTTTATAAATCATCGGGACAGGGAACCGGATGGCAAAGCAGATAAAAAAAACCGCCAGACATATCAGATGGTTACGCGTTTTAAGAGCACATTTACGTTATTGTTAAGGTTACGTAATATGGTGTATAAAACTATTATTTTTTAAAGGTATAATCAAATAGAAATTTTGCGGATGCTTGAAAAAGGGGGTTTCATGAGCCAGTTATTAGACCGTATCAGCAACAACTGCACAAAGTATCCCGACCGTATTGCATTTCAGGATGATAATCGTGCACTGACATACAGAGAATTATGGGAGGAGTCCGGCAGGGTCACATCCTGGCTGAAGGCGAATGGGTATGGAAAAGAAGATATCTGTCTGATCGTGCTTCCAAGAAGCGTTTCTTCCATGGCTTCCATGCTGGGTGTATTACGAGCAGGATGCGCTTTCTGCAACATTGACAGTTCTTATCCGCCTGAGAGAATCGCATTTATCCGCAGTGAACTGAATCAGAAATGCGAGATCGATGAAGAAACTTACAAAACAATTCAGAATGAACAACAGCCATATGATGGATACATTGAACCGGATCCTCATGATGCGGCATTTGTTGTCTATACTTCCGGATCGACCGGCAGACCGAAAGGTGTTCTCCATGAAATGGGCAATATCGACTTCTGTTTATCACTTTATCCTCCACAGGATGAATATGAGGAGCTGCATACCTGTTTTACGGCTCCGTTTTATGCGGTTGCCTCAATTCTGCTTGCACTGAACTGCATGTGCGTCGCACGCACAACCTATATTGTTTCAGAACGGCTGCTTCGTGACCTTCGCGGAATGCACAAATTCCTGATTGAACATGAGATTGTTGATACCTTTCTTCCGCCGTCGTTTATCCGTGTGTATACCAATCCAAGTCCGTTCCTGAGAGAAGTTCTTATGGGCGGGGAGCACGCAGACGGTATTTACTATGAAGGCGGTAAACCTTCACTTCTGAACTATTACTCCATGACAGAAGCAGGATTCCCGTTACTGGTAATGCCTGTTACAAAACGCTATGACCGGACTCCGGCTGGTAAACCTGTCGTACCGGGCATCGATCTGCATCTGGAAGATGAAGAAGGTAATCGTATAGAAGGACCCGGAGAAGGAGAAATCTGTTTTAAGAATTTCTATGTAAGAGGCTATATCAATCTCCCCGAAGAGGCCTCCAAAGTGTTCCGTGACGGATTTGTTCATACCGGAGATATTGCACGAAGGGATGAATCCGGTTTCTACACAATTGTCGGACGTCTTGACGATATGTTTAATATCAATGGCAACCGTATTGAGCCGACTGAAATTGAGACCGTCTGCAGAAAGGAACTTGGACTTTCCTGGTGTGCAGCCAAAGGATTTGAAAAAGAGGGCGTGGTTGCGCTTTACTATACGGATCCGATCACAATTGATGAAGAGGAAGCACGTGAAAAACTTAAACATGTTCTTCCGTACTATATGATTCCTTCTTACTTCATCCATATTGAAAAAGCACCGATATCTGCAACCGGAAAAGTGAACCGCAATGTTTTCAAACTTCCGGAAACAGTCCGGTTTGCGGAATATGCCGCACCAAGAAATGATCTTGAAGAGAAACTGACCGCAGCCATGGCACAGGTTCTTAAGCTGGAACGTGTCGGAATCAAAGATGACTTCTTTGATCTTGGCGGTAATTCCATGAGTGCGATGGAACTGCTGTCAAAACTGGATATTGAAGGTTTGAATATCAGCCACATTTACAACGGCCGCACAGCAGAGAAGATTTCGGATCTGTTTACAGCGGAATCCGCTTCGGGTCTCAGCGATGAAAAAAAGGAAGAGATCGGAAGAACAAAACGCTTTCCGCTGGATTTCCAGCAGAGACGGATATGGGTTGAGCTGAATAACGGTACGCATGATTTCATTACGTGTTATCAGCTCTCTCCGTTAATCAGTATTGAAAAATTCAGGGATACACTGAATGCGTATATCCGCAGTAATTCCACGTTTAATGCAGTTATGCAGAACGATAAAGAAGGACCTGTTCAGACGTATAGTCCCAATACACCGGTAGTAGAAATTGAAAAAATGTCTGAAGAGGAAGTTAAGGAACTTCAGAAGACATTTATCCGGCCATTTGAATATGGAGAACCGCTGGCTCGCTTCCGTTTGATCAAGACCACCTTCAACAAATACCTGTTCTTCCAGATGTCTCATCTTCTTTCAGACGGTGCAGGCATGGCAATTCTTCTGAAAGATATCGAGACTCTTTACAGAGGCGGTACGATCAGACCATCTTACTATTTTGCGTATCTGCTGGATAATTCCGTCCCGGTTTCGGATGAGAAGATGTTTGAGGCATCAGAGTATTACCGGAAGAAACTCGATCCGAAAAATCGCATGCGCAATCTCCTCAAAGATAAAACCGGTGAAGTCGGCCTGGGGAATGCGAGGATATTCTCTGTTCC
>JAEEPV010000078.1 GCA_016284975.1 Solobacterium sp. | reverse complement strand
GGGTCGGGGAAGATACAACATTATCGCAGATCATCCGAATGGTCAGTGATGCGGCGGCAACGAAAGCGCCGATCGCAAGGATCGCAGACAAAGTGTCCGGTGTTTTTGTGCCGGCAGTAATCGTGATCGCAGTGATCACCGTAATCGGCTGGCTGATCGCCGGTGAGAGCTTCTCCTTTGCCCTGGCAAGAGGAATCTCCGTTCTTGTGATCTCCTGTCCATGTGCACTGGGGCTTGCGACACCGGTCGCCATCATGGTTGGCAACGGTATGGGCGCAAAACACGGTATTCTCTTCAAAACCAGTGAATCACTTGAAACTGCCGGAAAGGTTCAGATCGTCGCCCTCGATAAGACCGGTACGATCACCGAAGGAACTCCAAAAGTCACCGATGTGGTTTCATCTGGTATCAGCGAAGACGAACTGCTGAAAAAAGCCTGTGCTCTGGAAGCGCGCAGTGAACATCCACTGGCCAGAGCAGTCGATACCATGGCTAAGGAAAAGGGAATCGCTCCGCAGGAAGTGACACAGTTTCAGGCTCTGCCCGGAAATGGTCTTTCTGCCGTATTGAATGGAAGAACCCTTCATGGCGGAAAAGAAGACTATATCGCTTCCCTGTGTAAGATTCCGGAAACCGTCCGGCAAGCCTGCAGAACATTTTCAGAGCAGGGGAAGACACCACTGCTGTTTGAGGAAGACGGAGTGCTGCTTGGGCTGATCGCCGTAGCGGATGTGATCCGCTCCGACAGTCCGGAAGCGATCAGAGAATTACAGAACATGGGTATTGAAGTGGTCATGTTGACGGGTGACAATCAGCGGACAGCCGATGCGATTGGCAAGACGGCCGGAGTGGATCGGGTGATCGCAGGCGTATTGCCGGATGGAAAGGAAGAAGTGATCCGAAAGCTGAAGGAACGCGGCATCACGGCAATGACCGGAGACGGCATCAACGATGCCCCGGCACTGACAAGAGCAGATATCGGCATCGCGATCGGAGCCGGAACGGACGTGGCAATTGACAGTGCGGATATTGTTCTGATGAACAGCAGTCTGAGAGATGTCGCCAGTGCGATCCGGCTGAGCCGGGCAACACTTCGCAACATTCATGAGAATCTCTTCTGGGCATTCTTCTACAATGTGATCTGCATCCCGCTTGCGGCAGGACTGTATGCATGGAAGATGAATCCGATGGTCGGAGCTGCGGCGATGAGCCTGTCCAGCTTCACCGTCTGTATGAATGCGCTGCGGCTGAATCTTTTTGATCTTCATGACGCTTCGAAAGACCGGCCGCTGAAGAAAAGGGCATTACCGGATTCCGAGGAACCGCAGCGTATAACAGAAGAACGAATTCTTCCGGTGAAAGGCATGATGTGTGAGCACTGCGAAGCCACGGTGGAGAAAGCATTACAGAAACTGGATGGCATAACGGAGGCAAAAGCGGACCATACGAAAAACGAAGTGAAAATCACATTCTCACATCCGCTGGATGAAACGATACTGATAAAAACGATTGAAGATGCGGGCTATGAAGTAGAAATACAGCAGGAAAAGAAGGAGGAAGAAACCAAAATGGAAAAGATTCTGCATGTGGAAGGAATGATGTGCGAACACTGCGAGGCAAATGTAAAGAAGGCACTGGAGGCAATTGACGGTGTGGAATCCGCCCTGGCGGATCATAATGCCAATACTGCCAAAGTGGTCCTGTCAAAGGACGTTGCCAATGAAGTGCTGAAACAGGCGGTGGAAGCGAAAGATTATAAAGTGACCGGTATTGAAGGCTAATGATCATTGCAGGACAGCGAAAAAAGCTGTCCTTTTTTGATTTGATTTACACATTTACGAAAAGGCCAGTAAACCGATCAGTTGTGGAAACCGAAAGAATTGGAACGGTTTCCAGACCGCATGAACAGAAGGGTTGACGGAAACCCGTTTCGTGAGCTTTGAAACCCCTTTCAAAAGCCTGCTTTTTCAGTTAAACTGTTTCTGCTGAGGTATTAATGAATAAAGATTTTAAAGTAAAGGAAACCAAGGTACGAATCACGGCGGACAACGAAGTTGCGGCCAGGGAAGTAAAACAGATGATTCATGATCGTCATGCGGTCCTGATTAACCTGATGGGTTCTCCCGGCGCAGGAAAGACCTCGACGCTGGTGCGTACGATCAATGCGCTGAAGGAGGAATTCCGCATCGGTGTCATGGAGGCGGATGTCGACAGTGACGTCGATGCCCGTACGATCCGGGAAACCGGCGCAAAGGTCATTCAGCTCCATACCGGCGGCAGCTGTCATATGGATGCGGATATGACAAAACGCGGGCTGGATGAGATGGGCGTTGATGATCTGGACGTGATCTTTCTTGAGAATGTTGGAAATCTTGTGTGCCCGGCGGAATTTGATGTCGGGGCGGATCTGAAAGTCATGATCCTTTCGGTACCGGAAGGAGACGACAAACCGCTGAAGTATCCGCTGATGTTTACCGTCAGCGATGTGATGCTGGTGAACAAGATTGATGCAGCACCGATCTTTGACTTCAATCTTCCGGCCGCAAAAGAACGGGCTCAGGCATTAAATCCGAATATCCGGGTATTCGCACTTTCCGCAAAAACCGGAGAGGGATATGAAGACTGGACCAAATGGCTGAAAGAGAAGATCCGGGAGGTACGGGTATGAAGGTTATTGAACTGCACCGTTCTGTGACCGCATCCAATGATGCGGATGCGGAAGCTCTGCGTACAGAACTGAAGGAACGGGGCACTCTGCTGATCAATCTGATGTCTTCACCGGGATCCGGCAAAACAACCCTGCTTTCAAAAACGATACAGGATCTGAAAGAGGACCTGAAGATTGCGGTGCTTGAGGCAGATATTGAAAGTGCGGTGGATGCGGAACGAATCGAAGCCCTTGGGGCAAGAGCGATTCAGGTTCATACCGATGGCATGTGCCACATGGATGCGGGTATGACCAGAGAAGGCCTTGAGGAAATGGGGCTCGAAGAGATCGACCTGGCATTTCTGGAAAATGTCGGCAATCTGATCTGTCCGGCAGAATACGACACCGGAGCAGGCAAAAACGTCATGATCCTGTCGGTACCGGAAGGAGATGACAAGCCGCTGAAATATCCGCTGATGTTTCAGAAGAGCGATGCGCTGGTGATTACAAAGATGGATGCGCTGGACTACTTCGAATTTGATCTGGAACAATGCCGGAAACGGGTAAAACATCTGAATCCGGATATTGAAATATTTCCCGTGAGCGCAAAGAGCGGTCAGGGCATGAACGACTGGGAAAAATGGCTGAAGAAGGAGACAACGGCCTGGAAAG
>JAEEPV010000077.1 GCA_016284975.1 Solobacterium sp. | reverse complement strand
AGGCACTCGCGCTTCGCGACAAGTCCTTTAACTGGAAAACGCTTGAAATGACGATCAATCACGCGTGCATCTTTAAAAATTCACGTCCGGTACTGCGTGACACCAAAAACCATGAAACAAGAGTCATGAAGCTGTTCCCGGACGACGCCAACTTAATCAAAGAATTCATGTCAGATATGGATTTCCATGATAATCCATACCTATTTCGAAATCGCGATGGCCAATGGATCACCGCAATCGGCTACAGACGAATGTGGGAAAGCATCATGAAAAAGCTGAACGCGAAGGCAGAAGAACTCAATCTTCCAAAACCAGAGGGTTTAACCTGCCATATCTTCCGCCATAATTTCTCTACAGATTGCTATTACGCTGATATTCCCCTTCTGGAGACCAGAAAGCTGACCGGTCACAAAAGCATTACTGTTCTTACACAGATTTATACGCATCTGGATGAAAAGAAACGGGACCCAAGAGACAAGCTTCTGGAATACCGAAAGAAGGAAAAAGAAAAGAAAAAAGGGAAAAAATAAAAACTATGAGCACCTGGAAACAGGTGTTTTGCTTTATTTTATGCGGTTTTATAACATCTTTTACATGCATTATTCTGACGACCATTTGACGACCATTTGACGACCAAAAGTCTCAAAACGGCCAAAAATCAGAGCAAAACACGGTATAAAGCACAAAACGCACATTCTCGAAAAAGACAATGAAAAAAGCCTCAGAAGCGCTTTGTTATGCGGTTTCTGAGGCTTAACCAATGGTGGTCCCAGCCAGAATTGAACTGGCGACACACGGATTTTCAGTCCGTTGCTCTACCGACTGAGCTACAGGACCAATGGTTGCGAGGGAAGGATTTGAACCAACGACCTCCGGGTTATGGGCCCGACGAGCTACCAGGCTGCTCTACCTCGCGATAAGTAATGGATGCCTGCACGGCTTGGTGTGATTGAATGGCGGAGGAACTGGGATTCGAACCCAGGCGCCGGTTTCCCGACCTACCGGTTTTCAAGACCGGACCCTTCAACCACTTGGGTATTCCTCCATGGTTAGTGGACCCTGTAGGACTCGAACCTACGACCAATCGGTTATGAGCCGATAGCTCTGACCAACTGAGCTAAGGGTCCAACCGGTACCGCTGATATTTGAGATGGTAGCGAGGGTGGGATTCGAACCCACGATCTTCCGGGTATGAACCGACCGCTCTAGCCAACTGAGCTACCTCGCCATCTGACTGGTCGGGATGGCAGGATTTGAACCTGTGACCCCTTGATCCCAAATCAAGTGCACTACCAAGCTGTGCTACATCCCGAAATAATGGCGCGCCGAGCAGGAATCGAACCCGCAACCTCCTGGTTCGTAGCCAGACACTCTATCCAGTTGAGCTATCGGCGCAAACGCACATCAAACGAGTGCTAGAACATAATACCAAAGCTCCAAATACTTTTCAAGTCCGATTTTCACAATTTTCATTTTTGCTTTTCAAACGGTCAATCATCCATTTTTCATGGGAATAACCATCTGATTTCTGCCTTCTGTTTCCGGTGGGAATCCACTGACAGCTTCCCGAACCACCCAGCTGCCGCTGAAGACCGATGCGATTCATTTTCATCCATTTATTTAGTAAAATAGTGATGTTTGTAAAACGGAGTTGCAGGCATACATGTTTCGAAACAAAACCAACACATTCCTGATTGCGTTTCTCATCGCGGCAGTTTTCTGTATCCCTTTTTATCAGACTTCTGTTTTCAAGGGGCTTGATCTGACCTTTCACCTCAGCCGTATTGACGGCATTCTTTCCTGTACAAAGGATCTGCAGTTTCCCCTTTCCATTTATGCAGAGAAGAACTACGGGTTTGGCTATGCCAGTCCTCTGTTTTATTGTGATCTCTTTCTGTTTCCTGCATCGATTCTGTATGCAATGAATATTCCGCTGGTCATAGTATATAAGATTTACGTATTCGCAATCGTATGGATCGGCGCAGCCACTTCTCTGAATGCGATGCACTATTTCACAAAACGGGATACGCTGGTGCTGTTTGGGGCATTGATCTTTACGTTTTCTTCCTATCACATCAATGACTTCTTTATCCGGGCAGCACTTGGGGAAGCTATGGCTTTTTCACTCATGCCGCTGTTTCCGGTCGCTGCATACCGCTTTTTTGTGGAAGAAAAGAATAATACGCTGGAGCTTGCCGGGTTCTTTACCGTGCTGGCCCTGTCCCATCTGATCACCTTTACCATGGCTGCCGTGGTATTTGCTGTATTGATGATCTGCTATATCAGGACGCTGTTTCGAAACGGACATATCCTCAGTTTCATTAAGGCAGTGATCATTGGCTTCTGTCTCTCCGCATTCTTCCTGCTTCCGATGGTTCAGCAGCTGCGCTCACAGAAATTTCTGTTCATGCAGAACCGGGAGCTGTTTGGGGAAACGATTATGCGGGATTACAGCAACACCCCTCTTTCTGTGGTCAGTGATTATGTACTGCAGATGGGTTATGATCTGGAAGCCCATCATTACTTTACCGGGCTTGTGATCGTGATCACTCCGCTTCTGTTCCTGTTTGTACGGAAAGTCAATCGGAAAAGACATGTATTCATGGCTATTCTGACTGTAATCTCCGTTCTCCTGCTGATATGCACTACCGATATTATTCCTTTATACAAGATTCAGGTTCTGCAGTCGATTCAGTTTACTTACCGCTTTAATATCCTGATCGCATCCTTTCTTCCCTTTGTGCTGGTCTATGCGCTGGATCATTTCAAACGGAAAGCCGCAAATACAGTGATGACACTGCTTCTCATCTATACCGTTGTCAACACTGCAGTCATCGACCTCTGGCTGATCCGAAACAAGGACCAGCTGGAAAACTTCGCTTCGAAGAGTCAGCTGTTCACCGGAGAATTCTATGAGAATTACAACAACTGGTACAACATCGCCGAACTTTCAAGCGGTGAATATCTTCCGGCGACTCATGAGATGAATTACAAAGATAATCAGGGAAGTGTTTATCTGTTTGAAACGACTTCCCCTTCGGTTTCCTACAGCCGGAACGGCACAACTTCCGTTCTTCGTCTTGAAAGCAGTTCCGATGGATACGCCGCGATTCCGGTCACCTGGTATCTGGGGTATGAGGCAGAAGTCGAAGAAAACGGCAGTTACAAAGCCATTCCAATCACACAGGAAGAATATACCGGTGTTATCGTTATTCCGATCTTCTCCGGCAATCATACCTACCGGATCCGCTATATCGGCACACGCATTCAGAAGTATGCCCTTCTCGTTTCCTTTATCTCCCTGCTGATCCTCAGCGGATATCTGCTCGTAAAAAAAGCCCGTGAAACAAGCACGGGCGAAGTGATTATTGAGTGATACACCGACGAACATAATCCGTATAAGCCGGGAAGTGTGACGCCTGAAGATGGAAGCCATCTTCCAGATAATACGACGCAATTCCATATCCCGAAGATTCTTTCAGCCATGCATCGGCACAGATCATCGGGATTTTCTTTTTCCTGCACATCTCCAGCAGACAATAGTTGGCACGGTTGATCTCTTCCTGGGTCGCTGCGGCGGCAGAGTCTTTTTCTCGGATTGGCAGGATGGCCGAGATGTACAGTTTCATATCCGGATTGGCTTTCCTGAGCTGATCCACGCAGGCCGCATAGTCTTCCGCAAACTTCAGAGGATTGCCGCTTCCGGCCTCTGCCTCACCCATCATCAGGATCAGCCGTTTCGGTTTCAGAAGCTTCATCGCCTCTACTGCATTCCAACTCTGCTGCATATTCCGATAATGGAGTGGTTTATCGAAGGTCTCCGGAGCCATTGCATAACGGGCCAGGATCCGGTTGGACGGAATGCCATCGTACAAGCCAAGATTCAGAATATTGGAATCCCCCATCCAGTAAAGCTCTTCAAATCCGTTTTCCAAAATGTGTTCTTCATTCGGTTCCAGCAATACATGGCCTTCGTCCAGTGAATAGAGGTCAAAGTTTTCCGGCAGAAAGTCCTTATCCGATGCAGCACCAACTACAACGGTCATATCCCGCATGATACAGTTGCCGGAGGTATCACATGCCTTCAGCTTTGCCGGATAGGTTCCCTCTCTGGTCTGATCTGCATCCCCTTCCACCGAAAGCACAATATCCTCCGGTTTATCGTAGTTATCCGTAACCGTATAGGCCGGATAGGTCCACGGCTCATTGACTTTGGAAAAACAGATCACGCCGTCTTCCATCTTCAGGATCGGCGCATCCATATCAACAACTGTTACCGGAACGGTTTTTTTACTGAGCGGAACACCTAGCAGTTTCAGCTGATAAACCGCCTCATACGTGCCGGTCTTTGAAAGGTCGATATTATCGCTCTCGCTTACCAGTCCGTCTGCTTTGATGCCGAAGAGCGAACCAATGGCATTTGCCATGGAAACATCCTGCTTTCCGTAGACTACCGTCACACTGTCTTTATCCGTCCGGATCGCAGCGCCGGCATAAAACAGTACGATCACCATGCATACGATACATAGAATCAGAATCTCAAGATACGGACGTTCAATCTTTTTCATGCGTGTTTCCTCGTTTTTCCGACACAAAACAGAAAAGCATCGAAACAACTGCCGCAACGGTTATCGCAAGTACACGGTAGGCAAACCATACATGAACGATCGAATGATTGCGGATCACATAGTACCAGAGGAACGGGAAACAGCCGACCACAAGAATCTGCAGGATCTTGCTGGTGCTGAGTTTGAATTTCATCTTTCCGCACAGAACACCGATCACCAGCAGTACTGCGATGAACACAAGTCCGGCAATAACCGGTTTTGTAAGCATGGCCTGTACATTGTTCATTACGACATATACGTAGTCCATACTCACATTTTCCACTGCTCCGGTACTGCGCAAGCCAACCGCACCAAGTCCATCGGCAATCAGATTATAGCCGGTAAAGGCAGAGCCAATCAGCCACTTCAACGCCCACATGCCCGCATAGCCGATGACCCAGTCAATACTGAAATGGATCAGCTCCCAGGTATTGGAACCAAAGCTCTTCCGGCTGAGCAGAAAATACAGAATCAGCGGAATGCCAAGCGCCACAAGCGGATAGGTCATCAGATCAAAGAACGCCACGGCTATGCCCGACCACAGGAATACTGTCCACCAGCTTTCCTGTTCATCAAATTTCGAACGGAAACTTAACATCACGATGCACGTGATCAGTACGTTGTAGTAAATATCCGAGAAGTGAAACGTCATGGCACAGGTGATCGGATTCAGAATCAGAATCCCTGCCCCAATGGACAGACAGCCGGCCAGTCCAAGTTCCCTGTACAGCAGGATCATCAGCCAGCACAGAAGTACAAGCTGTACGCTCATATTGATCAGGCGGATCTCCGGGATGCTGAACAGCAGCAGCAGCGGCTTCATCCAGATCAGGTACCCATGCCAGTAGCGGCCATAGACCACCTGTTCATAGCCTTCATAGAATGGTTCGCCACCGGCTACCCGCAGGAGCCATTCACTGCTTTCGGCGGTATCCCGCCAGCCCACATAGCAGTTGATCATGGAATCATACAGCAGATTCCCGGTATTCGGATTGATGGCGATATCTGCCATCAGTGAATCCGAAAAGTTATCGGACTGGGTATTCAGGATATCCGCCGCCCAGTAGCGGTAGTTGCCTTCCGTCTGCAGCAGCGGTGTACTGCGGGTGATGTTGTTGACCATCCGGTCTTTGGGAATCGCATAAACACCAACGATCAGGCCGAATCCGACAACTGCCGCAATCACTAAATATTCAAATATCGCTAGTATACGTTTAATTGTTTTCATTTTTTCTCTTCGTGATATTCCTGTTCGGTATTGACCGACCAGATATTTGATTTATCCGTAACACCATTGATGATATTCTTCACGGTTTCAAAGCTCGTGCACATACTGTGATCGATGTTGTTATACCGGTGCTGTCCGTTTCTGCCGACACAGTAGAGGTTTGGAATCGTATTGAGATACGTGATCAGCGTATCGATCTCGTGATAGGTATCGAAGTATGCCGGATAGGCTTTCTTCACCCGTTCCACATGCGTATCTTTGACATTGTTTTTCGATGTGATGAGATTCAGGTTGACCATTTCCCTTACACCAAGTGCAGCGAAATCTTCATCCTTCATCGACCAGAGCTCATCCCCTTCGTTGCAGAAATACTCCAGCCCGATCCATACGGTATGTTCAAGATCCTGAACCATATACGGGCTCCAGTTGTTGTAGATCTGGAAGCGTCCCATCTTGACCGTACGGTCATGTACGTAGACCCAGTTGTCCGGTACGATCCCTCCAACGGTTTTCATATCCGTCTTGTTTTCGAGATTCAGCTTATCGATCAGTACACCGACCGTCATATAGTCCCGGTACGGAAGTCCTGCCGCGATCATCGCTTCGTGTTCGGGCACGTCGTTCATGCCTGCCACAAGATCCTTGATGGGCATGGAAGAGATCACAATATCCCCTTCCATTTCCGTTTCTTTGCCGTCTTTGATATAGGTGACACCGGTCAGTACATTGTTCTCGTTCTTATGGAGTTTTGTGACCCTGGCATTCCTGAGAATCGTGCCGCCCATTTTGATGATTTCTTCAGCGGTCACATCCCACAGTTCTCCCGGTCCCAGTTTCGGATACGAGAATTCTTCGATCAAAGATGTTTCCACCTTGCGGTCCTTCTTGCCAAACTGTTTCTCCAGAGCGTTTTTCACTACCGCCAGGATAGATACACCCTTGACGCGCTGCGCGCCCCAGCTCGGGTCGATCTCACTCGGGTGTCTGCCCCAGAGGTTCTCGGTATAGTGCTCAAAGAACATGGAATACAGCTTTTTGCCGAAACGGTTGACATAGAAATCTTCCAGTGAATTTTCCGGGCGTTTATGAATCATGGATCCGATATAGGAAAAGCCGGATGCCATCGTATCCGAGAAACCCATATTCTTAAACGTTTCTGCTTTCAGGGTGATCGGATAGTCAAAGAACTTCTGCTTGAAGAAGATCCGGGATACCCGGTTTCTTCGCAGCATGACCTTATCTTCCTTCTCCGGATCCGGTCCGCCCGCATTCAGGGT
>JAEEPV010000007.1 GCA_016284975.1 Solobacterium sp. | reverse complement strand
GGCGTTCTGTCCCTACTGCGGCGCTGCCATTCCCAAAGAGGAAAAACACCCTGCGGCATCCCCGGGAAATAACAATGAAAAAAAACCGGCATCTTCCCCGCGCAGCAGGAGTTCAAAGAAGCCGGATCTGCTCTGCATCGTGCTGATCATCGCGCTGCTGATCGAGGCCGGCATTGCCGGATTCCTGAAACCGGGATTTCTGATCAGAGACCCGAAGCCCGGGACTGTTCCGCCGGAGGAAACCGTACAGCCGGTGCTGTCCGGCACAAACCGGACCGAGGTGGATCTTGATCCGATGGAAGGCATGCATGTACATGCGCCGAAAGGCAGCCTTTATGAAACCACGAATCTTTCCTTTACACCTGTAACAGAAGCAGATGAGCGGGTGACTTCGTTCAATGATCTGCTGTATGAAGAAGACAGGTTTCTTCTCTCGCTCTGGGAGATCGATGCCGGACTGGAGGAAGGAACGGTGCTTCCCGGTGACTATACGGTCACGCTGGATCTTGCGGCGATGGGAATACCGGAATCACTCTATGAAGGGATCCAGATCGTACGTCTTGATGATAATGATGTAGTAAAGATACTGAACTCGGAGCGGAACGGAAGCACACTGACCTACTCCAGCAACAGCAACTGTCTCGACGGCATCATCTGGGGCACCGTTGCTGTGGGGATCATCACTGTCCCCATTGTTGTCTATAACCGGGAAGCAGAAGAAAAAACCGGTTACTACAACGGCGACACGATGGAAACATGGTCTGCTGACTGCGGCTGGCTGGATTACCGTGTCTGCTGGAAGATGGCGGATGTCGACCCGGACCATGCCGCAGTGACGAAAGCCCTGTACGAACTGGAACAGCGTCTGAAACAGGAAGCCGAAGAAGATTATGCGGAAGAAGAGAAGATCGCCGAGGCAGCCTACGGCAGACTGGCATGGCTGTTTCATAAGAATACCTCGGTGGCAGAGCGGTTCGCTTCACTGAAGGCAAATAATGCGGAATATCAGCGTCTTGTAAAAGAGAACAAATGCCCGAAGGTCATTCAGGAGATGTGCAGAGAAATCGAAACGGCCGCAGAATACCTCGGCGACCGCTGCGCAGTGAAAATGCCGACATTTCAGGTTGATTTTCTGATTAAGAAGAAGACCGGAAAAAAGGGAGAAGATGACAATGAAGGAGGCACTGCGACCGGGAAAAACTTTTATTATCCCTATATTGAGATTATGTTTTCGGAAGCAGACAGCGCGAAGCTGCGGCTGACTGATCCCGGATCAAAACTGTACTGGGATAATATGCTGCTGACGATCAGCCATGAACTGTTTCATATCTGCCAGGAAAACTATCGCTGGACCAGCAGGACGGACAACAACCGGTTTGATGAAATGACCGCGCTGGTTCTGGAATCGGACGCGAAGGAGTACTACCAGATCTATGACATTATTACCACAGATCCGAAACTGACGAATTCCAGATACGAGGTATCACTGGTCTGTCCGATCGATGCAGATCCGACGGGATATGAGAAGGATGCGAAAAAGAGTGCGTTTGATCTGCGGAAATATCAGGGTTATCTTCTGGCTGATTTTGTCATGTTTCTGCGTAAGAAGACCGGAAAGTATCTTGTGAGCGGGCCGTCATTGGTAAGAGCCACATCATCCCTGGAGTATCCGTATATTTCGGACAGCCTGAAACAGGGCTTTGATCTATCGGAGGAAGCGTTTGATACCTATTTCCGGCAGTGGTGTCTGATCAACCGCAGTAAATTCCGTGACAGTTATCAGGAAGGCTTCAATCAGTCCTGGGTAGCCGATCTCAATTATCCGGAAAGTACAGTTCCCTACAACACTGCTGTTCAGTTTCCGCTGAAACCGAAATTCGACAAATACTATTCCGCACCGGTCCGCCTGCTCAAAAGCGGATCTGAACCCTGTGCATGGCTTCTGATCATCGATCCGGAGACACAGAAAAACCATCCGGAGATCAATGTGGTCCCCTGCGGGAACTACAAAAAGATCTCCCGGGGCGCATATATCGCACCGCTGAAATACCGCAACGGCAGAGCATATCCCAACCAGTACTTCCTGGAGGTCTACGGATATCCTTCTGCCGGAAGTTCCTATGACGGATCGTTCTATACGGTCTATACCGTCACTGCCCCGGATAAACCGGAACTTTCAAAGAGCGAGACCGATCTTATCATTAAACTTCCGGAACCGCGCGGTGCCGCAAAAGACGGACTGGTTGACGGAATGCGTGTGAATATAACGATTAATGAAAAAACGGAAAAGACCGTCATGGTGAATAAAGCGGAACTCGGAACAGAAGTCCGGATTCCGCTGAATGAACTGCTGCCGAAAGATCAAAGTGAATTGAATGCCGCAGTAACGCTTGAGGAATATGTGCTGAGCACTTCGGGAGAAAAGCTCTTCTTTCCGATGTCAGAAGCCGCAAGCGTCAAAACAGAGGTCAGCGACGGGGTGTTTGAGGATCTCCTGCTGGTCTACGATGATCTCGGCGCTCCGTTTGATTATGATGCACTTTCAGCAGTCAGCAGTCCCGTTCCGGAATTTCCATCCAGCAACGTCGTGATTGCGGAAACGGAAGACGTGTATTTTGATCTCTCCCCCGTCAAGTTAAATATTCACGTTGAAGACTCTGACGGAGTTGTGGATGAAACGGTTACCCGCAGGGGATTTACAATGAAGGGTGTTGTGAAGTCCCGCAGTGACAATTCTATAACCGGCGTTCTGACTGAAATTCCAGCAGATCTTTACGGCTCTGTATACCATAAGCAGATCGGTTATACAGATGAAATTTCCAACGCAGAAGGTACCATCAACTACCGTACAAAGAGCGTCAGTACAGATGGTTCCTCCTTTACCATTGAGATGGAAAACGGGAAACTCAAGGAAATCCGGATCATATTCAAAGTTGATCTTGAAACAGATAATGTCATTGAAAGTGATGATCACAACCAATACATTTATCTCGAAGATGGTCAGAAAGATTATACGATCGTTTTGAAGCCTTCAAAATGACTGCCGTAATTCTGTAAGATCAGACCGTGATTGTTCACGCATTATTCAGCGAAGTGCACAAATGCAATCGAAAAGCCGGCTGTGTGTCAGCCGGCTTTCAGATACTTCTTACTTTTTTTCTCCCGGCAGCGGGCCCATCCATTTGACTTTGGATTCCGTACCGTTTTTGATGCGCTCAATATTGGAGCGGTGACGGTATACGATGAATGCCCAGATCAGAAGCAGGCAGATCGATACAAACACCGGATTCTTAATGATCAGGAAACTTGCGAGAACTTCCAGACCGACT
>JAEEPV010000076.1 GCA_016284975.1 Solobacterium sp. | reverse complement strand
TATGTTCTTCCTGATTCATCAGCTGTTCCAGATATTCGACAACCGCATTGTCTTTTGCCATGACCGCTTCCAGCGTACTGTCATAGGAGCGGCCGCTGGAAAACAGGCGAACCTCACCTGCTGTTTCCGCTGCGGAAAGATATGGCAGATCCCCGCGGTTTACTGCCAGAATCGCAAGATACGGCGTTCCGGTAGACTGGGGGTCATCGAGGTCCAGACCTTTATGGTCCTTCACCGCAATGACTCTGGCATTTTCAACCAGACAGCCGGAAACAGGACTGCCGTCACGTCTGGTCAGGGTGACATAGATATCGATTCGCTGGCCGGGGACGACCGCACCGCCAAGCCGTGCAAGATCGGTTTCCAGCGTATAGGCACTCTGACCTTCTTTCAGCTGTGCAGTCGGATTATCCGGAAGATCTTTTTCCTCTTTCAGCATCCCCTCAAAGAATACAGATCCTGCCGGGATCTTTCCCTGAATATCGGTATACTTGCCTATGATCTCTGCTTTTTCGTTGAATGTATGGTCCTGAAGATAGGCCTGCGGCACTTCAATTTCGAGAATATCCTCTTCTCTGATTTTTGATCGCGGCGGAATATCCTTTGCGGCAATGCAGGTTTTCCTCAGATCGAGCATCTGTTCTGCTCTCAGGTTTACCGCAGCGCAGAACAGCATGACCAGAATGCCGGTCAGAACCAGAATCAGAAAGCTTTTAATAAACAGTTCTTTTTTCATCACAGGAATCCTCCTGTGATACTGTTAGTATCGTTTTGCAAGATTTCCCCGGTTTTCCAAAAAAAACACTTCCCGAAGGAAATGTTCTTAAAGGGATTCCAGTGTTGTACGAATAGCCTGAATGAATTCCAGGCTGTTCACCTTGCGCGGATTCTGAATCGTTGTGATCTGAACCAGGTCACCTGTCATGACACCCTGCTCAATCGTTTCGATCGTCGCCTTTTCCAGCTTGTCCGCAAATGCCGTCAGTTCCTGATTTCCGTCCAGCTCACCCCGCTTCCGAAGCGCTCCGCTCCAGGCAAAGATTGTCGCGACCGAATTGGTGCTGGTCTCCTCACCGTTCAGATATTTGTAGTAATGACGCTGAACGGTGCCGTGTGCCGCTTCATATTCATAATATCCATCCGGGGATACCAGCACGGATGTCATCATCGCAAGCGAACCGAATGCGGAACTGAGCATGTCGGAGAATACATCTCCGTCATAATTCTTGCATGCCCAGACGATTCCGCCTTTGGACTTCATGATTCTGGCTACCGCATCATCGATCAGTGTATAGAAATAAGTAATGCCTTCCTGTTCAAATGCAGTCTTAAACTCCTCATCATAGATCCGCTGGAAGATTTCCTTGAACTTTCCGTCATAAATCTTGGAAATCGTATCCTTGGAAGAAAACCACAGGTCTTCCTTAACACTCAGCGCATATCGGAAACAGCTTCTGGCAAAGCTTTCAATTGAGGCATCCAGATTATACATGCCCTGCAGTACACCCGGCCCGTCGAATCTGAAGATCGTCTGTTCACTGACCGTACCATCTTCCGCTTCAAATACCAGTTTTGCGGTTCCTTTGCCATTCACCCGGTATTCCGTGTTCCGATATACATCACCATAGGCATGTCTTGCGATCGTGATCGGTTTCTCCCATCTCGAAACAACCGGATCAATTCCTTTTACAAGAATCGGTGTGCGGAATACCGTACCATCAAGAATTGCCCGAATCGTACCATTCGGACTCCTGTACATCTCCTTAAGGTCATATTCTTCCATCCGCGCCGCATTCGGTGTGATCGTGGCACACTTTACGCCAACGCCATACTTTTTGATCGCGTTTGCCGCTTCTGCCGTTACCTGATCGCCGGTTTCATCACGATGTTTCAGACCCAGATCATAATATTCTGTATTCAGATCAATATATGGTTCCAACAGTTCTTCTTTGATCATCTTCCAGAGAATCCTGGTCATCTCATCGCCATCAATCTCAACAAGCGGGGTTTTCATCCTGATTTTTTCCATATCGTTTTCTTCCTTATCGTTTTGTACTTTACCATGACTTTCGCACTGCGGCAAATGACCGGCTGAAACAAAAGACCTGTGATCCTTTCAAACTTTCATCACAGGTTCTGACAACCGCTGTTTAACGGCCGTTTACCGTAGTTCTGAATAGTATTTCTCAATATCTCCGGAATTGGTTCCATATAGTATCCAGCCTCTTGCATATACGTATTGCCCGCGCATGCTATTAACAAAAACAGAGACCCCTGTGTTTCAAAGGCCTCTGTTTGAATGTTTTATGCCGCTTTCGGATGATCGGCGAGATACTGCTTGATTGCTTCTTTCGCTTCTACTTTGGAAGGCTTGCATTTTGCAATATCACCTGTTCCTTCCGCAAGAGCTGCAGCCATACCGGAGCATCCCGGATATCCGCAGCCACCGCAGTTATATCCCGGCAGCATCGCAAGCAGTTCTTCTTCCCGGTGATCCGGTTCCACATGGAATGCGATCGACGCGAAACCAAGTAACAGCCCGACAACCGCTCCAAGCACCAGCATCATAAGTATTGCGTTCATAATGTCGAATGTTCCTCCTCTTTGTTACGAAGTGTGCAGTCCGTGATTCCGCACCCGGTACAGTCCGGTTTCAGGTTTTCACACCCTTCCGGAACAGGTGTTTTCTTATTTGCGGTATACAGCCAGGCATTCAGTCCGAGCAGTGCGCCCGCAATCAGAATCGCAAACAGAACCCGCATTATACAAGACCCGCGAATGCAGAGAACGCGATCGCCATGATCGCCGCAACAACAAATGCGATCGGGTTGCCCTTCCAGGCATCCGGTACATCTGCCGAGGCAAGACGTTCACGAATCGTTGCGAAGATCACCAGTACGAGCATGAAACCTGCCGGTACCGCGATGGAGTTAACGAGTGTCTCGATAAAGGTGTAACCCTGTGTGATGTTATCGAGTGCGACATAGAGAACTGCACAGTTGGTGGTGATCAGCGGGAGGTAAATACCCAGAGCTTTGTACAGAGACGGAGATGTCTTTTTGATAAACATCTGCACAAACTGTACGAATGCCGCGATCAGCAGGATAAAGCAGATCAGCTTCATGTACTCCAGTCCCAGAGGTACCAGTGCATAGTAGTACAATGCCCAGGAAAGAACAGAAGCTCCGAAGATTACGAAGATGACTGCCAGACCCATGCCAACGGCAGAGCTGAGCTTGTTGGAAACACCCAGGAACGGGCACATTCCAATAAACTTGGAAAGAATAACGTTGTTGATCAGAAGTGCCGACAGAAATAATGTGAGAAGATTCATACCTTACGCGGCCTCCTTTGCCTTTACGGAAGCGGCTGTTGCCTGCGCAGCAGCTTTGGCAGCTGCAGCTTTTGCCTTTTCGGCTTCAGCAGCCTTCTTTTCATCGTTGTTTTTGATCGCCGCAACACCTGCCGCAAGCAGTGCAAATGTCAGGAATGCGCCGGTCTGTGTTGTGAATACCGGAATTTCAAATCCTGCCGGAATCAGACGGAGCGAGAAGATTGTCTGATTGGTTGCGGGATTGGAGAACTCCAGCAGTCCGGTTCCGAGAACCTGGCGAATGAGACTCATAGCCAGAAGCGAGAACGTATAGGACAGACCCATCATGATACCGTCTCTTGCCGAATCGGAAACCGAATTCGAGCAGGCAAATGCTTCTGCACGTCCAAGAATGATACAGTTAACAACGATCAGATCGATGAATGTCCCCAGTGTGCTGTAGAGCTCTGGTGTGAAGGCCTGCATCAGCATGCCTACAACCGTAACCAGTGTAGCGATGACAACGATGTAGACCGGAATGTGGATCTCATCCGGTGTCAGCGGAGCGATCAGAGAGATCACAATATTGGAAATCGTCAGAACGACGATTACCGCGATACCCATACCGATCGCATTGTTCAGCGTTGTGGTAATTGCCAGGGTGGAGCAGATGCCGAGATACAATCCGAATACCGGATTGTTATAGATCATCTCGGACCAGAAACCACGTTTCTTTTTGGATTCACTCATAACTGCCTCCTCTTATCTGGCGTCGAAGAGCGTCTTCGCAGCGTCGAAGCCCTTCTGAATCGCAGTTGATGTCAATGTCGCACCGGACAGCAATGGTGCTGTATCGGAGCTCGTCAGAGCGTTGATCTGAGAAACATATTCGTCCTCAAAGCAGCGTTTTCCGAATCCGGCTGTCTCGTTTTCCTCAAGAACCTGGAAACCTCCGACCGAACCGTCTTCGTTGAATGCAAGCAGATAGGTAAAGCCATCGGCATTGTAGCCTACACCCTTAACCTTGTAGATCATGCCTTTTCCTTCTGCACGGTAGACTCCGAGAATCAGTCCGGAATCGTCACTGTAATCCACAGCAGTAAACGAAGCGCCCGGATAGATCTTCTCGAGATTGACTTTCTCATTGGCAATCGCCGCATCCGCAATAATCGGAGCAGTAATTGCGTTGACTCCGGCAAGCAATGCCCCGCAGATTGCGCAGAGCACACCAAGGAGAACAACTTTATAAAGGATACTGTCTTTCTTCATATCATTCTCCTTCTGCGGCTGCCTTAAGTGCCGCCTGAGCCATAGAGGCAAACGATCTTGTCGTAAAGGTCGCGCCGGTCACCAGATTGACTTCATCATCGAGACCCTTGCCTTCAAACTGTGCAAGTGCTTCATCTGAGGTAGCCGCATCACCAACTCCGCCCGTCTCGCCGAATGTAATGACGTTCATGCTGGTTACCTTGCCTTCTGCCTTGTTTACAACGACCATCGCTTCATTCATCTGATAGTCACCGTCGGCATTGGTCACAAGTCCGAACCCTTTGGCCTTGCAGGAATAACGGATCACGTCACCCTCTGTCCCGTCAATTTCACAGGAAGCCTTGTTGGCATTGAAGTTATACGACATCGGCAGTGCTTCACCGAAGTTTGCAGATGCTGCAGGAGCTCCGCCGGTTTCTGCAGGTGTTTCACTCTCAGAAACAGCAGATGCCTTTTCAGAAGCGGATTTGACCGATGTACCAACCAGAAGTGTCAGTGCGATGGAGCATGCAGATCCGATCAGCACATTGCGCTTGAACTTGTCCGCATCCTTAATCTGGTTGCCGTCGAACAGTTTGTCGATAGCCGGTGTCAGCATGTTCATAAGCAGGATCGCAAACAGAACACCATCGGACAGGTTGGACTTGTCACGAATAATCAGGGTCAGAGATGCACATCCAACTGCCCACAGTATTCTGCCCGGAAGAGATACCGGTGTGGTAACCGGATCGGTTGCCATGAATACGCCGCCGAAGATGACGCCGCCGGCCAGTACGGAGAATAATGCATATTCAATTCCGGCACCATGCATTAAACCGATGATCAGTGCTTCTACAAATACGGTTCCGATATAGAAGACCGGTGTCTGCCAGTCAATGTCACGGTTCCAGATCAGATATGCGCCGCACAGCAGAATCAAAAGCGCGCAGGGGCTGCCGATCGTGCTGGCATACTGACCAAGAAACATCCTTCCAAGACCACCATAACTGGAGATAAAGGAGCTGAATTCGCCGCTCGTAATCATCCAGCCAAGGGACTTGGCTGCCATGGTCGGAGTTGCGCTCGTTGCGAAGTCCGCACTGTAGCTGCCGGCAAAGTTGCCCATGATGATTGCAGCACCGAACGCTGCCGGGTTGAAGATGTTCTGTCCGAAACCGCCGAATACGAGTTTTCCGAAGAAGATCGCAATCACGGTCGCAACAACGATCGCATAGTATGCGGTGCTGATGCGGGAAATCAGAACAATGATCAATGCAGTGATGAGCGAGAACGAAGATTTAACTTCTTTGATGACATCCTTTTTCAAGACCTTGTAATAGATCACATCTGTCAGAAGTGCGGAAACACACGCCGTAAGCGTCATCAGAACGACCCGAAGTCCGTATTGCGCCCCGTATGCCGCACAGTAGTAGATTACCGCGTAGAGATCCACCGCCAGCAGACACAGCAGCACATCCTTCATGATGGATACAGTGCTCTGTTCGTTGCGATAGTTCGGTGAGGGATTAAATGTCAGTTTCATATGTTTTCTTCCCCCTCCCTTATTTCACCAGCGTCATATAACGCTTCGCTCTGCGGATTCCTTCTGTGACATCCAGTTTGGACGGACAGATGTATGTACACAGACCGCATTCGATGCAGTCCATGATGCTGAGTTTCTTCAATGTGTCGATGTCCTTTGCCTTCTCCGCCATGTTGATGCGAACCGGCATCAGACCGGACGGACAGGTCTCCGTGCACTTGCCGCAGCGCAGGCACTTGACGGAGAATTCTTCTCTGTGCTGCAGAACGGTCAGACCATTGTTGGCAAGACCAACCACGAACTGATCATTCGGAATCGTACGTCCCATCATCGGTCCGCCGGCAATGAGCAGGCAGTCTTCACCGACATATCCGCCACAGGCTTTGACAACTTCTGCAGCAGGTGTACCAATCGGTACGATAACATTCTGCGGATTCTGCACACCGTCTCCGGATACCGTCAGATACTTCTCGGTAATCGGCATGCCGTTCTTCAGGGCATTGCCGAGTGCGATACAGGTACTGACGTTGTTCAGGATACAGCCGGCTTCTGCAGGCAGACGGTCATACCGTTTACCGGTAAGCATGTAGATCAGAGTGCGTTCCCATCCTGCCGGATAGATATCCTCTACCTCCGCCACTTCAATCGGTGTTCCGTCGAACTGCTTATGCAGAACTTCGATCAGGTCTTTCTTGTCTTCCTTGACCGCAATCTTCCCCTTCGGTGCGCCAGAGAGCTTCAGAAGTGCCAGTGCTCCTTCACGCATCAGTTCCGGATTTGCCATGGAATTGGCATAGTCCGCAGTCAGATACGGTTCACACTCCACCGCATTGATGATAAAGAGGTCAATTCCATCCGGTTTCGTGTACTTGTTGAAGGTTGGGAATCCCGCACCGCCAAGTCCAGCCATACCTGCGTTCTTCACAAACTCAAGCAGTTCCTCTCGGGATGCATTTTCATAATCCAACGACTTAAATGCCCGCACTGCAGAGTACTTATGATCATTGCGGATGTGCAGGTGGTCACCCGGTTTCAGCATTGTGGTCATGCGTTTTTCAATGCCTACCACAGTTCCTGATACCGGCGAGAAAATCGGCACAAACCAGAAGCCATCCGAAGGTTCGCCGATTTTTTGTCCGACTTTGACTTCATCTCCCTCTTTTACCGTCGGAGTGCAGGCTGCACGCCCGTTTACCAGCGGAATATAGAGGTCGTCCGGTTCCGGCAATTTAAGAACAGCCTTGTGAGCAGTCAGTTCTTTTTGCCCGTCGAGATGAAAGCGCATCGGTCCGGTTAAAATTGACATAATGTTCTTTCCCTTTCTTTATTAAAACAAGGCAATTATATCATTAAACAGAAATGTATACGCTTTCGTTATTTTTAAATAATAAGGCATGATAAAATGCAGGTATGTTTTATCGAAAAATGATCCTTGCGGCTGTTCTTGCCATGAGCGTATTGAGCGGATGCGCAGAAACTGAAAAACCAAACAAAGAATCCTGGCAGACCATGCAGAACGTCACTCTGGATTCCGGTTTTGATACGGTGATTACACTGATTGAGCAGACAGATGAAGCGGAAGCCTTTAACTCCCGCTTCACTGTTCTCTGTGAAAGCTTCCGTTACTATAACAATCTTTTTGACATTTACAACGACTATGAAGGCATCAATAATCTCAAAACCGTCAATGATCAGGCCGGCGTTGCCCCGGTCAAAGTGGATCCTGAACTGATCGAGCTCCTGAAAAAAGGGCAGGAATTCTACGAACTGTCCGATGGAGCATTTGATATTACGATGGGTTCTCTGCTCAATGTCTGGCATGAATACCGGACAGCGGGGATCGCCCTCAATGAACAGGGACAGCGGGCACCTCTGCCGCAGGAAGAAGAACTGAAGCAGGTGGCACAGCATTGCGGATTTGATGCAGTCGTGATCGATGAACAGGCCGGCACTGTTTTTATCACGGATCCGGATGTCCGAATCGCTGTGGGCGGCATCGCCAAAGGCTTCGCGACAGAGAAAACCGCAAAGAAGCTTGAAGAAATCGGATCCGATCATACGGCGATCAACGCCGGAGGAAACAATCGTACGATCGGTTCAAAGCGGGATGGCACCCCTTGGAATGTCGGGATCCAGAACCCGGACGGAGAAGGTGCTCTGTTTCTGGTAAGGATCGAAGGAACCAACAGTTTTGTGACAAGCGGTGATTATGAACGCTTTTATATCGGAGAAGACGGCAAACGCTATCAGCACATCATTGATCCTTCAACGCTGTATCCGGCAGCCCGTTACCGTTCCGTGACGGTTATAACCCCTGACAGCGGGGATGCGGACTGTCTCAGCACTGCACTTACCGTGCTTTCCATCGAAGACGGACAGAAACTTCTGGATGCGTATCGGAAACAGTCCGGGGCGTCTGCCGAAGCGATCTGGATCCTGCCGGAATCCGAGAACGTATCAGATTCCCATGTACACCGGATGCCCGGATACAACATCGTCTATACAGAAAACCTGGAAAATTACCTGGTATGGAACTGAGCTATAATTGAGCCATGATACCTATCAGCAAAGAATTCAAACAGCGCGTTTACCAGACCATTGAAATCGGAAACAAGAATGACCTGATCAGCAGGATGTTTGATATTTTTCTTACGGTTGTAATCATTCTGAACATTCTTGTAACATTCCTTCAGACCTTTGAATCACTGAGTGCTTATAAAGACCTGTTCAACGCCGTTGAAGAAGTAACACTCATGATCTTTCTGATTGAGTATTTACTTCGTCTCTGGACTTCCGATCTTCGCTATCCGGACAAGACTCGTCTTGGAGCGATGATTGCCTTTATCACATCCTTCGACGGTATCATTGAACTGCTTACGATCCTGCCGTTCTTCTTCCTGTCCGGATTTGTTGCATTCCGGATGCTGAGAATCGTACGAATCTTTCATCTGTTCCGTATCAATAAGACAATCGACAGCTTTCATGTCATCTCCAATGTTATTTATGAAAAAAGAACTCAGCTTGCGAGTTCCTTCTTCATTATTTTTGTACTGATGATTTCCAGTTCCCTCTGCATGTATTCCGCGGAGCACGCTGCCCAGCCAGAGGCATTCCGGAATGCGCTGTCCGGTATCTGGTGGAGTATGTCGGCTGTTCTGACCGTTGGCTACGGTGATATCTATCCCATCACGACGGTCGGCAAGATCATCGGCATCATCATCTCCTTCCTCGGTGTATGCGTTGTCGCGATTCCGACCGGTATCATTTCTGCCGGTTTTGTGGAACAGGCACATCGCGCGGAAATTGATCCTTCCTCCATGGAGTCTCATCTCAATACCGTAATAATTGATATCGATTCGCTCTGGATCAATAAGACGGTAAAGGAGATTGAACAGCTGAGCGGTCTCAGGCTGTTAGTCATCAAGCGCGGGGATGTCATCATGAATCCTTCCCCTTCCGTTTCGATTCAGATGAAGGATCAGATCCTGACTGTGGAAGAAACGGACTTCATTCCCGATCAGGAAAATACCGACTGACCGGTATTTTTTTACTCGAACATTTCCCTTGCCTGTTTCAGATGATCTGTAATCGGAAGATGCTGAGGACAGGCATTTTCACACTGACGGCATTCAATACAGTCAGAAGCTTTTCCTCCTTCGGCCGTTGCCTTCTGATACGCTTCCTTTGCTTCCTCGTACTGCCCGTTTCCAAGCTGCAGATTCATGGCGCTGAAGATATCCGGGATCGCAATCTGTTTCGGACAGCCATCCGTACAGTAATGACAGGACGTGCACTGAACAGTGGAGGATCTTCCAAGAAGCCGCTGTGCCTCCTGAATGATTTTCCGTTCTTCTTCATCGAGCGGTTTGAAATCCTTCATATAGGAGATGTTGTCTTCCATCTGAGCGACGTTGGAAATACCGGAAAGCACCGTAATAATGCCGTCCAGAGAAGCCAAGAAACGGATCGCCCAGGATGCGCAGGAAAGATCCGGATGGCAGGTTTTGCACAGCGTCTGGATCTCTTTCGGCGGGTTTGCCAGTGTGCCTCCCTTTACCGGCTCCATGACAACGATCGGCTTTCCGTGTTTTCTTGCCATTTCATAATTTGCACGGGAAGTGACGGACGGATTTTCCCAGTCTGCGTAGTTGATCTGAAGCTGAACAAAATCTACTTCGGGATGCTCACTCAGAATCTGGTTCAGCAGGTCGGGATCATCATGGAAGGAAAACCCGAAATGTTTGATCGTTCCCGCTTCCTTTTGTTCCTTTACAAAATCCCAGAGATGAAATTTATCATATTTTCGGAAATTGTTTTCCTTCAGGGAATGAAGCAGATAGTAGTCAAAGTATCCGGCTCCGGTACGTTCCAGACTGGTATAGAACTGATTCTTGGCAGCCTTTTCCGTCGGGGCCATCAGAAACGCATTAATCTTCGTCGCAAGTGTATAGGAATCCCGCGGATAACGGTCCACGAGCGCCTTGCGGATTGCCTTCTCCGAACCCGGGTAAATAAAGGCGGTATCGAAATAGGTAAAGCCGGCATTCAGAAACAGATCGACCATTGCCTTGACCTGTTCCACATCGGTGCCCAGCCCTTTTCTGGGAAGACGCATTAAACCGAATCCCAGTTTCGGTGTTTCTTTTCCAAGATAATCTGACATATTCTGCACTCCTTTTTCCACCCTCACTTTAGCGCACGATAAACCCGTCGTCACCGACAGTTTCCTAAAAACGCAAAATCCCGGCAGATACCGGGATTCCAGTTTTTACTTATGAGCACCTTCGAAGCCGATGATC
>JAEEPV010000075.1 GCA_016284975.1 Solobacterium sp. | reverse complement strand
GACACTGACTCTGTGAAAAATACTCTGCATCATTTACATCCCCTGCTTCTTTAAGAGAAGCTTGTATTGATTATCAAGGAACAGCAGATGATAAGACATTGCTGTTTTCGCTTCAGACGCCTTCTTGTGCCGGATCCCATCCAGTACGTTGTAATAGTTGCGGACACCGTACAGGAAATCCTTCGGAGAAAGGGTTGATGCGAAATAACGGATGCCCCTTGTCATAAGCGGCGTCATGCGTTCCATAACGATATTATGAGAAGCCTGGGCAATCGCCTCAAAGAACATGCACTCTTCTTCCAGACACTCAACATTCTGATCAACTTTCTGAGACATGATACGCAGTACGGATTCCAGTCGGTTGAGATCCTTATCGGTGCGGTGTTCTGCCGCCATGGCAGTCACCTCCGGTTCCATCATGACCAGGATTTCCAGAATATCTTTATTTAATTTGTCATGATCCGGAAACAGTTCAAAACCAAACGGATCATCGGGTACACCGTACTTTTCAGAGATATACGTACCGCTTCCCTGACGGATCGTTACGATGTTATGAGACTGCAGAATACGCAGCGCTTCGCGCAGCGTATTTCTTCCGACCCCGAGACTGTCTGTCATCTCTTTCTCGGTCGGCAGTTTCTGCCCGGGCTCATAGCCGTTCCTTTGAATCATTGATTTGATTTCTTCCGCTGTTGACTCAGCTAATGTTCTGCGATGTGCCATAATTCAACCCATATTTTCAGTTTTCATTTTACAGGAAATTCATGAGTTGTGGGATGATTTAGTGGCTTTTTCATTAGATTTACACACTTTCTCTGAAAAAAGCGGCGAAAAGAGCCTATCTCTTTGTTTCGGGAGTTCCTATCTGTAGAAAAAAATAACAGGTGTTTCACCTGTTATCCATTCATTCGTTCTTCGGCTTGTTTCTGAAGTTCTTCTTCTCCAAGTTCGCCATAGATGATCGCAATCATTTCATACAGACTGCGTACATCTTCACTCGGAGCGTTGAAATTCTTTCTGCCCATATACAGATCACAGAGCTTTTTCAGCTTCTCCGGATCCTGTTTTCTCTCATGCATACATCTCAGACCGACAAAATCGGAATAGACTTCATCCGGGTCTTCTTCTTTCCAGTCCTTCAGGAACGCATCGCATTCCTCATAGCGGCCAAGCCCGTTCAGGCTTTCCGCAATAGCCTGCTTGGCAGAACTGTACTGATAGTCTTCCTTTGAGGTATCGAATGTCTCGAGCAGACGACGGTTAAAACGCAGACGCTCTTCATTTCGACCCGAATTTGCCAGTGCCATATCCGCATCGGCAAGCACGTTGTTAAGATCATATTCTTTATCGTAACTGCGGTCTACCTTGTCTTCGGTCGGTTTTTTATCCATTCCCAGTTCGGCAATGACACCATCGATCACCGGCCAGATTTCTTCTGCAATTTCTGCCCAGAGATCTGCCGCTTCTTCATCTTTGTCATCTCCCATCAGCTCATAAGCCTGTTTGATCTTACTGCCTAAGAGAATCTGTTTTTCGCCGATACTTCGTTCGTGATCATCGCTCATACTTCTGCTTTTATCTCCTAAATACCAATATTGTATGTATAAACACGGTTTGTTTCAAATTAAATACGCTTTTTCCGCAAATTTACAGTCGCATCTTCCGTTTTCTTACAATACTCCGATATATACTTTTACCATGAAAAACAAAGGGTATTTTCTCACCGCACTGTCCGGCATTCTGTTTGGTTTCACCCCAATCCTGTTTTCCTTTGCGATACGCTACGGCACAAATACCTATACCAATACCTGGATCAGAGGCGTTATCGTCTTACTCGTTTCTTTAATCCTCTCCCGCTTCCGTAAAACAGCTCTCCCGCTTCAAGGACCTGAGCTTTCCCTTCTGTTTCTCTCCGGCTTCTGCTGCCTGTTCACGATACTGCTGCTGGGATCAAGTTATTCCCATATCGGAG
Organism: Solobacterium sp.; assembly: GCA_016284975.1. Lineage (GTDB taxonomy): Bacteria > Bacillota_I > Bacilli_A > Erysipelotrichales > Erysipelotrichaceae > Bulleidia. The sequence goes on along the minus strand of JAEEPV010000075.1, from coordinate 764 downwards.
TGGGAATGGCGACCTCTCTTCATTTTCTGTATCCGGTATTCATCTCGATCCTGCTGGCCGTATTCTGGAAAAACCGGATGTCTCTGCAGCAGATCATAGCCCTTGTTCTCTCCGTGATCGGCATGGCATTTCTTGCCGGTACGGGTGAAACCGGTTCGCTTGCCGGCATCCTGCTGGCACTTTGTTCAGGTCTGACGCATGCCATTTACATGATTCTTCTGGACCGCACCGTTTTGAAAGATCTTCCGGCAGAGACTGTACTGCTGTTTACCGGCATCGTTATAAGCATCGCTCTGTTTTTCGGCTCATTTCTGTTTCCGGATACCCTTCGTCTGAATCTTCCGCTGCCGGCTTATCTGTTCATGATTCTCTACGGACTCTGCGCATACGCAGGTCATGCGATTTTGAAGAAAGGGATCGCCATTATCGGTTCCCAGCCGGCGGGGTTGTTGTCAATGCTGGAACCAGTCAGTTCCATTTTCTTCGGTATTCTTTTTCTGAATGAAACACGGACGGTTGCCAAAAGCATCGGTATTGTAATCCTGCTGGTTTCGATCCTGCTGGTACTGCTGGATCGATCAGACCGGCAGTACCGCCGAGACAATGACCATGATGACGATAAAAATAATCATTAATACAAAAGTAGTAATCCGTTCACTGATCTGCACCGCATCCGGAGTTACATGAAGATGTGATTTGGCGTTTTCGGTACGGTGCCCCCGTACCAGCAGCCGGTGACTGTTCACGCCATAGGGCGTACAGGT
>JAEEPV010000074.1 GCA_016284975.1 Solobacterium sp. | reverse complement strand
GGAAAGCGATCAGGATCATCTGTTTGAAACGTTCCGTGATACCGCAGGAAACCCTCCAGCTTATGCAAAATGGCAGCTTCGCCCGGAAAACTGCGTGATCACCTGCTACAACAGCGGAAAAGTTGTATTTCAGGGAAACGATGCGGAAATCTATGCCTCGGCATTTCAGACAGATGACGATGTCATTCTCCCTCAGGGCGGCAGTGATGAGGTCGGTACCGGCGATTTTTTCGGGCCGGTCTGCGTAGCCGCAACGGTTGTGGATTCTTCGACACTCGACAGGATCCGGACACTTGGAGTAAAGGATTCCAAAGCCCTTTCGGATTCCGAGATCCGGAAGATTGCCCCAAAGCTGAAACAGCTTCTGCCTCATACGATTCTGATTGTCACGCCTGCCAAATACAATTCCGTTCACAAGACCAACAACATGAATGCGATCAAGGCCAAACTTCACAACCAGGCCTATATCAATCTTTCCAGAAAAACGAGCCTTCCGGATTTCTGTGTTGTTGATCAGTTTGCGGCAAAACCAGTTTATTACAGCTATCTCCGCAGGGAACCGGAAGTGATCCGGACACTGCACTTTGAAACAAAAGCAGAAAATAAATATCCTGCAGTAGGTGCTGCTTCTGTCATCGCAAGAAATGCTTTTCTGGAATTCATGGATGAGATGGATTCCAAATATGATATGACCTTTTCCAAAGGTTCCGGCGTTCCAGCCGATCAATGTGCACAAGAATTCGTATCGCGATATGGAAAAGAAAAGCTCGGCGAAGTCGCCAAGCTTCATTTCAAGAACACGGAAAAGCTGAATGCCAAATGATCCGAGAGAACGGAATCATCGTTTTCGCCAAAACCACCGGCACGCCAATCGATTCATCGTTCAGCAGCGGATTTTTGATCCAAGTCAAGCCGAGGATCCAATCCGCTTTTTTACGCAGTGACTGCTTTTATGGCTTCCAGTGCGGTTAATATCTCCCGGCGTTCTCCTTTGGCAGTTAATAAAGCCCCGTCCGCATAGCTTCCAATCGCCTCGGAAGTATCATTCCCGTAAACAACGACATTATTCAGGATCGAAGCGGTGCGGATTTTACGGATGCGGCCGACGGTAAATAATGCGGCAGTCTCCATATCTGCACCAAGTACGCCAAGTTTTGACCAGTAAGCTTCTTCTTCCGCATTCGTATCGATATAGAAGCTTTCATGACTGTGAACGATCCCGGTATGGAACGTCCAGTTTTGCTTTCTGGCATAGGAAATACAGGCATTCAATAGTTCGGTATCCGGAACGGCCGGAAAACGGATATCCGCGTAAGCTCTGGAGGTTCCGTCATCCCGTACTGCACCGCAGGCAAATACCAGATCACCAAGATTGATTCCTTTCTGCAGGGCTCCGCAGGAACCGATACGAATCATGGCAGTGACACCAAGATTATGCAGTTCCTCGATTGCGATCGATGCAGAACTTCCTCCGATGCCGGTCGAGCAGGCAACTACCTTTATTCCGTCATAAATGCCTTCCAGACTGCGGAACTCACGGTTGTAAGCCAGTTCTGTAACATCACTCAGTTCCTGTGCAATGCGTTCAAGACGGGCCGGATCACCCGGAAGGATGGCAGCCTTTGCGTCAAGTGAATCAAGCTGAATATGCGGCTGTAACATAACATGCTCCTTTCAGTAAAACAGAGCGCTCCATTCATACGAACAGAACGCCCTGCGCCAAAACAAGATTACTTAATTCCCTGTTCGAGTCTGCGCTTCTTGTTGATGGCATAGAGACTCGTAAAGATGATCGCAAGAATGGTAGCGAGATACGGAACCATTTCCAGGAACTCTGTCGGGAAGTTGGACTGAGACTTCATGGTTGTAGCGATCGAAGTGGTCGCACCAAACAGAAGTGAGACAAGTGCGGAGCCGACCGGGCTTCCGTTTGCCATGTTCTGTGCAGAAAGACCGATATAGCCCCGGCCGTTAACCATGTTCTTCATGAAGAAGGTAACCCAGCTCATGGAAAGGAATGTTCCGGAAAGACCTGCAAACAGACCGCAGTACAGGAATGAGATATATCCAATCTTCGTTACACTGATTCCTACCGATTCCGCTGCCTTCGGATTTTCACCGACCGAACGGATTCGAAGTCCAACGCGGGTGCGTTTCAGCAGGAACCATACGAACCAGACACAAAGCACTGCAACATAGGTCAAAAGACTCTGTCCGGAAAGGATTCTTCCGAGAATCGGTATATCCTTGATAATCGGAATATTGATGTTGGGAATCTGATAAGAACGGAACGCGCCGGAAGTGGTGGACTTCTCACCGGTGAGCAGGTACATGATAAATACGGTACCGCCGGTGGCCGCCAGGTTAAACGCGATACAGGTCAGATACAGATCGGTTTTACCGGTCAGATGTGCAAATGCGATGATCAGTCCGGTAAGAACACCCGTCACAATACCGCAGAGCAGACCTGCCCAGACACTTCCAAGATAATGTGCACCGGCAACTGCACCGAGTGCGGAACAGAGGATCATACCTTCAACACCCATGTTGAACATGCCGGCATGACGGGTCATCAGAGCTGCCAGAGCCGCAAATACAAGAGGTGTTGCCATCTTGATCGCATCAGCTATAAACGCAACAATATCAATTGACATAATTTAACCTCCTACTTGGTTCCCTTCTGTGCAGCTGCTTTTTCAGCCTGTACAGACCGGAAAATGAGCCTGTTCTTGAACCCGGACAGGAAGGATTCCGCCGCAACAAGAAGAATGATAATACCCTGGATAACCGAGATGAACTCATTTGGAATATCACCGGATGTATTTACAACGTCTGCACCGATACGGACATATGCAAGGAACAGTGCACCAATCGGAACGAGAATCGGATTGCGCTTTGCCAGAACGGCAACAAGCAGACCATCGAAGCCATGCCCTGTTGAAGCAGTCCACTGGAAGCGCTTGTAGCTGTTCATGATCTCGGTAGCACCGGCAACACCGGCAAGCGCACCGCCTGCCAGCTGAGCTGCAAACGAAATACCAAGTGTGGAAAGACCGACTGCAGTAGCAAAGCGCGGGTTGGAACCAACAAGACGCATCTTCCATCCAAAGGCTGTCTTATAGAACAGGATGGAAATCACAATAACAAAGATAATCGCAATGATGATGCCGGAACCGACTTTCATTTTTCCAAATAAAGTAGGAAGCTGCATGGAATCCGGTGTTTCATAGGATCCGATAAACGAGATGCCGGGATCTCTCATGAAATAACGCAGGATATAAATGGCCAGCTGTGCAATTACGGCGTTGAGCATGAGGGAAACGACAACGACGTTTGCGTTCAGTTTCCGATCCATAATTGCCGGGATAAACGAGAGAATCGCACCGACGATCGCGCCGACGATCAGCATCAGCGGAACCATAACGATCATTGGCAGAGCGTTGCCGATCGCAAGGCCGAGCCAGGTAACGATACAGCCTGCCAGCATGAAGATACTTTCACCGATCAGGTTGAACTTGTTGACGGCATACATGAAGCACATCGACAGTCCGCAGAGCATGAACGGCACTGCAAGGTTAATGATGGAACCGATACGTCTTGGCGACGAGAACGGACCCAGAATAAACTGTTTGACGATATACAGAGGATCATCGGAAATGGCAATGAGAATCAGCAGCGCAACAAGATAGGCTATCGCCATACCGGCAACGATACGAACAACTTCCATTATCGCCTCGATACGCTGAGTTCTCTGCATTACTCCGGAGCGGCGGGGATCCATCTGAGGCTTTTCTTTTACAGCCCCGTTTGTCTGTTTTACTTCACTCATAACAAACCCTCCATCTGTTCGGGAGTCATTGTCTTAAGACCGAGCATGTACTCACCGAGCTCGTCTTCTGAAACTTCATTCGCTTTCGGGAATGCGGCAACGACCTTGCCTTTGCGCATGACCAGCAGACGGTCAGAACATTCAAGTACCTCATTGAGGTCAGCAGAGATCAGAACCGTACAGGTCCCCTCTTCACGGGATTTGCGGACAATCGTCTTACGGATCATTTCCGCCGTACCTACGTCAATGCCCCGGGTCGGCTGATTTGCCAGAATAAAGTTCGCGCCGGAAGTAAATTCACGGGCAACTACAACTTTCTGGATATTACCACCGGAAAGCATGCGTACGGGCTGTTCCGCATTATCACAGAGAATTTCAAACTCGTCTATGAGCCGTTCGGTTTCTTCCCGCATCTTCTTCGCATTGATAAAGATACCATTCTTATAACTGCTCTTGGTAAAACGGTCAGCCATGATATTCATTTCTATGGACATATCACCCGAGCAGCCCTCTACCATTCGGTCTTCCGCAATATATGCCATACCGGCATCACGGATCTGACGTACGGACATGCCCCGGATCGATTTACCGTTAAGTACGACATCACCTTCCGCAAACGGACTGAGTCCTGCGAGAACTTCGGAAAGCTCGGTCTGACCGTTTCCTTCAACACCGGCAATACCGACGACTTCGCCGGAACGAACCGTAAAGGTAATTCCGTCGATGACAGGTTTACCGAAGGAGTTGAAACGGCGCAGATTCTTGATTTCAAGAATCGGTTCAGCAGGTTTGGGATCCTCTTTTTCAATCTTGAGAATGACATCACGGCCAACCATGAGCCGGGAAATCTTGGATTCATCAAGATCCGCCGTATCATAGGTACCCATGCATTCGCCGCGGCGCAGAACGGTAACCTTCGAGCAGATCCGCATAACTTCTTCAAGCTTATGGGAGATAAAGATAACCGATACGCCGGAATCACGAAGATTGAACAGCTGTTCAAACAGTTCTTCTGTTTCCTGCGGGGTAAGAACCGCTGTCGGCTCATCAAGAATGAGAATCCTGGCTCCTTTGATCAGCGCCTTCAGAATCTCAACCTTCTGCATCTGTCCGACCGAAAGCGAACTGACCTTCGCGGTCGCGTCTACTTTGAAATTGTACTTGTCCGCGATCTCCTGCGTCTTTTTAACGGCCGTATCAAAATCAAACAGACCGTTCTTCATTGGCTCAACACCTAAAACAACGTTTTCCGCAACGGTTAAAGACGGCAATAACATAAAGTGCTGGTGAACCATGCCGACACCTTTTGCAATCGCGTCCAGAGGATTTGCAATTTTCTCTTCTTTTCCATTAATGAAGATCTTTCCTTCCTGGCAATCCTCCATACCAAAAAGAATCTTCATCAGGGTTGTTTTTCCGGCACCGTTTTCACCGACAAGTGCGTGAATTTCGTTGGCACCGATACCAAATGTAATATCCCTGTTGGCCATAAAGCCGTTCGGATAAATTTTGGTAATCCCTTGCATTCGCAGTACTTCTTCTGCCACTGTGGTTATCCCCCCTTACTACAAGGTGACGTACGCCAAGTATTTGAACTGTAAGCGTTTCCCGAACTGCATAATAAGAAACAATCGCGGGCGATCCCCGTTCGTCAGACGGTTGTTTTACAGATG
>JAEEPV010000073.1 GCA_016284975.1 Solobacterium sp. | reverse complement strand
TGCCACAATCAATTTCTGCTGTCTGCCGGATGATGATCTCGCTGCGGAAGAATGCATGCCTTCCCTGATCATATTTGACTCTCTGGACGGGCAGGTGCACCCCGGTGAAGAAAACAACAAAAACCTGCTTTACTTTGAATATGCACAGATCCGTCCTGACGGTACCGTCATCGAACAGAATGTACGCAAAAGCGAGGTCCGTTTTCCAAAGGACAGACCGAATCTGGATTCCTCCGATACCGGCAAACCGGTATACGGCGAGCAGTACCGGATCGAGGCCGTACGCAACCTGGATCACGTTCTGATTACTCTGACCAGTGAAAAACGCGTCATGCAGGTCATTCTGGCATTGCCGGATGCTTCGCGCTTTACCTATATCGCTCTCAGCGGGGAACACTGCACTATCCATAAGATTCAGACAGAGATCAGTACAACAGAGGCTGCTTCTGACTGCATCCCGCGGATTGCTGAAGAAATCAGCTTTATCAGAGGCTGTCCGGTCGGAGATATTCCGAATATTGAAGTGGATGGCTGGCGCACAAAGGCCAGCGAAGGCATTCCGATTACGGATAACCTGACCCTCTCCTTCCATACCATGAGCCTGCCTACTGCCCGTATGGTATGGCACTGCCCGTTCCTCAGCGTATTCTCCTCCGATGACGGTCAGGTCAACGGCAGTAACTTCCGGGAGTACATCCTCCTGCGGCTTGACGGTGAGAACTGGGAATCGGATGGCCATGTCGAAAACAAAGTAGACATTAACCATGGACCGGATTTTGCGGGATGGGATGTCTGGAAAGAGGAAAACAAAAAAGGTCTGGACTGTGTCGTAACGATCAGACGGGATCAGAACGTCATCACCATGGAAACCGAAAACCTGGGTGTTGCGGTCAAAAGTGTCACAACCATCTTTGACGAGGTCAAAGATATATCCCTTGCCCTTACCGGTGACCAGTGTGCGATCACAAATATCCGCGTCTTGCACAAGGCATAAGCCAGTCTGCTGAACCGAAGTACGTGTTCCGCATTTCGAAACCCCCGATCGGGCAGGAGGAAGTGATCAGCTCCTGTCCTCTTGCAGCACTGATTCCAAAAAAATGACACTTCTCTACTCTGGAAGTGCCATTTTCTTTATTAGCCGGGAGGAGAAAATCCGGATTCCTCAGATTTCTCAGACGATTTATTGAATCATCCGAGTGATCCGGATGCCGGTTCCTCTTTGTATCACTTTCCGTCCGGAAAGCTGGTAAAAAAGTCTTTCTCCACCTTTGGCAGATCGTATTTTTCTTTTGCGTCTGCAAACGCGCGGATCATGAACGCCATGTTTCGGGCAAGATTGCGCATCGTCTGCAAACCTTCGAGATCCTTTTTCACATCATCTGCGGTAAACCCGTGCACCTGGTTCCAGTACGTGGAGGAAGCCACCGGCATCCCGCTGATTGTAAAGTACTTGTTTAATACATCGAAGCTTGCCGTGTTTCCGCCTCGACGGCAGCTGACGACAGCAGCCCCAACCTTCATATGTTTCCAGGAACTGTCCGAGCTGTAGAACAGCCGGTCCAGAAATGCCAGCAGCGTTCCGTTCGGCGATCCATAATAGACCGGGCTTCCGATCACAAGGCCGTCTGCCTCTTTGAACTTCACTGCAGTCTCGTTAACAAGATCGTCAAAGACGCATTTCCCAGTCGTTTCACACCGCCCGCAGGCAATACAGCCGCGTATTTCCTTTCCTCCAACCTGAATTACTTCTGTTTCGATTCCTTCTTCCGTAAAGGTTCTGACCATTTCTGCAAGCGCCTCTGCGGTGCAGCCGGCGGGGTGAGGACTCCCGTTAAGCAACAATACCTTTGCCATAATGACTCCTTCTTTCTTTTCGTAAAGCGTATCACAGAAAACCTGCCAGTATCCGCGTAAAGCCCAAACCGTTCAAGGTCTCAATACGTGCCATTACCGCTTCGGACAAGCAGTTCTTAACAATCTCAGAATTCTTCTTTCCGAAGAAAGTCCAGGATCTTCAGATACAGGCAGCCGATGCCGATCAGAAAGAGCAGCAGGGCAAGAATCCACCAGACGCATCCCATGAAGGGAAGTTCCCGGGAAAAGCCGAAGGCACCGGCCGGACTTCCCCAGTTCAGAAAAAAATACGGATAGTGAATTCCATCAAGAAACTCCCATTTCAGCAGGTAACCGATGCCGGCATATACTGCATAGGCCAGCGGGGGAACGGTAACCCAGAGGACCTGTTTTTTCGGAACGTTTCCGTAAACGCCGGTCAGGAAGAAATCCGCAATTGCCGCAAGGGGCACCACCACATGGGTCAGAACATTCGGCATCGTCCAGGCAAAAGAGCCAAGGGTCGGCGCCAATACGAAGCAGAACACGACGCCGGTCAGGGTGATGGATACGGTCGCCACCAGCTGAATGAGATACCAGAGGTTTCCCATGGTGCGGTTCTTCAGGATTGCCCAGGCACCGTAGGCGCATACCGCAGCCATTGCAAGATTCGACTGAATGGTAAAAAACATAAAGACGCGGGGACCTCCCATGAAGGAATGCCTTCCGGCTCCGGCGCTCAGTGCCGTTCCCCAGAGGGCGCAAACCACCACCAGCGTTTTCAGGAACAGAGAGAGAAGTTTTGTCTTACGATCCATATGAAACCTTCCTTATTCTCTACCATACTGCCGCCTGCCGATCACTGTCACGGAATACGCCCACAAGGAAGGAATCGAGTAGGAGGGAGTGATTAGCTCCCGTCCTCTCACAGCACCGGACTTACGGACCCGTATCCGGCGCTTCCGAAACTTAGAACACAAACGACAGTTGAACAGGTTTTGAATGTTTGGACTCGTAAGTAACAGCTACATCTATGTAGCCCCAGCTTACGAGTTTTTCGTTTGACAGCGCTCGAGTAATCGCTCCCGTTCGGGAGACAAACCAATAACCCCTGCGAGTGTTAGCTGCTTGGTACGCATATTTGCGAGGAGTTCCAAGATGTATCAGCTTACGTAGTCTGGTTTTTGGTTTCTTCCAGCGTTTCCAAAACAACATCCTTATCCTTCTGCGCAACCATGCGTTGATTTCATTCACCCACATCTTCATCTCCGCAATCGCATAATAATTCATCCATCCAATGACAACCCGCCTGAGTTCACTGCAGATGTCTTTGAATTTGCCACTGCGTTTACGGGATGTAATCTTTCTGAGTTTGTCCTTGAACTTCTTCTTAGACTTTGCATGCGCATAGATATGGAATGCATTCCTTCTTTTGCCCATGCTGAACCCAAGAAATTTGAACTCCCCGTAGTTGCGGGCGAGACTGACGATTTTACTCTTTTCCCGGTTGACCTTAAGTTTCAGCCTCCCTTCGAGGAACTGTATCGCTCCTTCAAGTATTCGCTCCGCCGCACGTCTGCTCTTGGCAAGTAGAACGATGTCATCCGCATAGCGGATTTCCGGGACTCCTCTTCTCTGATACTCCCAATCGAATTCATTCAGATAGATTCCCGATAACAGTGGACTGAGTGGGCCGCCCTGTGGCGATCCTTCTGTTGTCTCTGTCACTACACCGTTCTCCATCACTCCGGCTTTTAGAAACTTCTTGATTACTTTCATTATCATCTCATCCTTGATTGTTCTCCTCAATTCCCGGATAAGCCGGTCATGATTCAGAGTGTCGAAATACTTGGATAGATCCAGAACGATTGCCCATTCGTATCCCTGCTCTGCGTAATCCTTTACCTTCGTGATTGCCTGTTGTCCGCTTCTTCCCGGTCGATAGCCATAGCTATTGTCCGAAAACTGCGGTTCATAAAGCGGCACCAGTATCTGTCCGATTGCCTGCTGTACGATTCTGTCCTCTGCCGTAGGAATGCCAAGCTTTCGCACTCCTCCATCCGGTTTCGGTATTTCCCTGCGTCTTACGGCTGTCGGATGGTAATATCCACCCATTAATTCTGCCTGGACCTCGGCGAAATGAACCTTCATCCATTCAATCGTTTCAGCGACGGTCTTCCCGTCTATTCCTGGTGCTCCGTTGTTCTGCCTTACTCTGCGCATCGCCGTTTCCATATTCTTTACGGATACGACTGCTTCCATCAGACTATCGGCCTGAAGTTTGTGCTCCTGTTCCATGTCCTCCGGCAGGTAGATGCTCGACACTTCCGCATACTCTTCATATTCCGTACTATCCCTTTGCAGACAGCTCTCTCTTCTGAGATTTTCTGTTTTCATCGCATCTCCTTTCTTTCGATCATTTACTAAGGATTCATTTCGGTTTCGCCCTTCGCTCCACTCCCATTACAGGAGCTTCCTCACTACTACGGCTACGGCTGACTTCTGCAGGTTCAGCACCTCCTTCGGGTTTTCCTATAGCGGTGTTTACCGTTTCCGGCGTTCACTGCAGATCTCCCCGGGTAAGGTGTAAGAACTTTCACCCCATGTACCCACATCATTTATCCCTGTATGTTCCGTGCAGTATTGGATTTTGAATTGTTAAGCATTCTCATCCACATACAGGGACCTTGTATGCTGTTTCTGTTCGTTGGGTCGTGGTTTTGCCCACCGGGTTAGTATGTTCCCCGGCATCCGGCTTTCTTCAGATTCCACCTCGCGATGGACACCCTTGCCTTCGGCTAACGTTTCCTACTGCCAAGTACGTAGCGGTCTTTCACCGCCTAGTTCTTACCCATACCGGGTACACTCTAAAAACCTGTTCAGCTTTTTGGCAGAACAGGTTTTTATTGACGTTCTTTGTAATTACACTATGGTTTCACGATAATGGAAGTCATATGAATAGATTCCGAGAACATCTTTTACACTCTCAATCTGTTTAATATAAATAATCTCAACAAATCTGATGATAAAAATAACTAATAATCAATTCCATCCAGCCAGGTGCCAATTTCCTTTACAACCTCTTTCAGGCATCCGTCTTCAAACGGAACTTTGAGATTTGAGCTTCTCACCAGTTCTGTAAATGGCTTTGTTCCGCCTGTCTTACATAACAAAACATAATCTTTCCAGGCTTCCGGATCCTTTTGATGATTACGAACCCAGAACTGCAGAGCGCATACCTGAGCCAGTGTGTAATCGATGTAATAGAACGGAGATTCAAAGATATGACCCTGCTGAAACCACCAGCAGCCTTTCTCCAGAATCGGTGCCCCTTCATAATCAAGATACGGCTGATACATCAGTTCCAGTTTCCGCCAGCACTGCTTCCGTTCCTGCGGTGTCCATTCCGGATGGTCATAGATTTCATGCTGGAAATGATCAACCAGAACACCATACGGCAAAAACTTCAGTGCTCCGGAGAGATGGAGAAACTGATATTTGCTGGTATCTTCTTTGAAGAAATGATGAACCCATGGCCAGGCATTGAACTCCATCGACATAGACGCAATTTCTGCAGATTCCATAGTCGGCCACTGTACATCAAGAACCGGAATCGAACGGGACATATAATACTGGAACGCATGTCCTGCTTCATGGGTCAGAACATTCACATCACCACTGGTTCCGTTAAAGTTGGCAAAGATAAACGGAACTTCGTAATCAGCAATATTGGTGCAATAACCTCCCATTTCCTTTCCGTCTTTTGATTTGAGATCCCACAGCTCATTATTGATCATGACATCGATGAATTCACCGGTCTCACTGCTCATTTCGTGATACATCCTTCCGGCTGCGGCGATCAGTTCTTCATAAGTGCCTTTGGGGGTCGGATTTCCATCCGGAAAATCCATTCCTTTGTCATAGTATTTCACAGTGGGTGTTCCAAGACGCTTTGCCTGCCGCGCATACAGTTTTGTGACTTCCGGAACAATATCTTCCAGAATCTGTCTGCGGTAATTGGCTACCATATCACGGTCATAATCAAGACGTGTCATGCGCTGATAGGCAAGTTCGGTAAACGAGGAATATCCCAGCTGATGTGCGATTTCCGTACGTACTTTTACAAGTTCGTCATAAATCCGGTCAAACTCCGTTTCGTTCTTTGCATAAAAATCCAATTTGGCATCCATTGCCCCTTTACGAACATTGGGATCAAGATCTTCTGCTTTCACAGAAATGGTAGAAAGATTGTAGGTTTCTCCATCAAATTCAATCTGCGCAGAAGCCTTGAGTTTTCCATATTCACTGGCAAGTTTATTTTCCTGCTGCAGAAGCGGGATCACCTTTTCCGAAAAACTCTTCAATGCACATTCTGCAAGCTGGAAGAATGTTTTGGGAATAAAGTCATACAGTTTTTCCCGAAACGGACACTCTACACAGATCCTGCTCAGCCGGTTGTCATACGCTTCATACAGCGGTCTGTTTTCGTCCCAATAATCATTTTCCTGATCATAAAATGGATCTCTCGTATCGATCGAATGCCGGATTTCGCAGAGATTGGACATTGTAGAGATCCTGCTGCGCAGTTTATTGATCTTTGAAAAAACTCTGACAAAGCATTCCACATTATCTGCCTGCTGCAGTTCTTTCAAAAGATCTTCATACTGGCCGGATGTTTCCTTAAAATCCGGACGTTCATATTTCATTTCACTGAATTTCATAGAGTTCCTCCAAAACAGCATGTTTATTGTCGCATTATGGACGTTTTTTCTCAAATGAAAGGCGAAAGCTTTCACCTTCGCCCTGCTTCATCATCTGATTTATATGTCGATTATTCCGGGTTATACGCTTCCCTTGCGAATACATCATACGAAGAAATCGTCGATATATTGGCTGAATCAAAGGTCAGCTTTCCACCAAGAGAGAATGGCTGTCTCGTTCCCGGGGACAGTTTTCCAATATAATCATGAGCCGCACACTCTGCCCGTTCATCGTTATCGTAATAAATGATATAAAGCTGAATATTTGGATAATCGTGATCGGTATCATTGGTGACATAACCAAGCGCAGACGGTTTTCCGTTTTCATCATTGACCGATACGATTTCTACCGGATAGTCATGCAGAGTTCCTTTCGCTTCCTGAGGACGAATCTCACCGCCAAGTTCATATTTATAACCGGTAAAATATCCACCCGGCAATTCAATACCTTTCCGTGTCACATAATATCCATATTCCCCGGGCTGGATCACTTCCGGAATCAGATCGATATTTCCTTTTGAGCAGGAAGCAATAATAGAGCCGCTCTCGTTATAGATATCGAAATAAGTATCATCATTCAGCCAGATGGGCACATCCCCTGTGTTATGAATTTCAAGCATCGCATCACAGGCAACCGTTCCGTCATTCTGTTCATAACATTTGAGAGTGTAATCGGACTGTTCATAAACCATCTCTCCGGAAGAAAAGACAGGTGCCTGAGAGTCTTCTGTTGAGAAGGAAGGATCGGCTGCTATACGGACAGTATCCCAGATTTCTTCAAACTCCGTTCCGTAATCGACATCCCCTTTTTTCAGCTGAGAAAACATCATGCGTGTAACCTGCGACGGCCCGGCAATAATCATCATGTCGCAGACTCTCGCACCGGCATCCGTATCCGTATCAAACTCAACCTGATAGCCTTCCGCACTGCCTACTTCAATCGGATTGGAGAATGTTACTGTCGCACCTTCCGGGATCGACTGCTTTGCGATATACTCAAGCGCCTCTGCCCTTGATTTGAAATTTCCATAATTTGCGGTATTCGCATCCGCAAGAATAAACGCTTCATAGTTTCCTGCTTTGTCAAAATACCGATAGTAACAGGCAGCCCCATTCTGGTCTTCTCTTGTCCAGAGCGAACTGATATCAAAGCTCACCTCTCCGATTGTCTCCGTTCGAACAGTTATTTCTGCGTTCTGCGTATTCGATACAGCACTGTCCGATTCCGAGCCCGGACTCGTATTGGTTTCTTCTGTCGGCTTTTTTGTGCCGCACCCCATCAGCAGAATCACACTCAGTAATACAGCCATCTGTTTTCTGATCATAGGTCTACTCTCCTTTTGTTGAATTGAACTGTTATAAGTTCATGGTACAGGAATTTCCAATCTTCGGCAGTTTGCAGGAGTTGCCAATCACGGTAACTGTGCAATCGCCCGGTTAATTGTATTCAGCACCTTCTTCTTGTTCCGGATCCATTTTGGCTCAATCAGCAGACTTCCGGGTCCGTCTCCGCTCATGCGATGGATAACAATATTCTCTGGCAGAATACAGATACTCTCTTTTACCAATGACGCATATTCCTCCAATGAAAGCAGCGGGAACGGATTCTGAAGATACTCTTCCGACATCTTTGTCCCCTTAAGGATATTCAGCATCTGTATTTTGATCCCGTCCAGTTCCGGTTCCAGTTCTGACAGATACTGTATGGTCTGCAGCATATCTTCCCTGTTTTCCCCGGGAAGCCCGAAAATCACATGCACGATTACGGTAATTTTTTCCGCTTTCAGTCTTTGATAAGCATCCTCAAATACGGAAAGCGGATACTGACGATTGATGCGCTCTGCCGTTTTTTCCTGAATCGTCTGAAGACCAAGTTCTACCCATACCGGTTTGATCTGGTTCAGATTCCGCAGCATTTCCAAAACATCTTCACCAAGGCAGTCCGGTCTTGTGCCAAGGGACAGTATCACGATATCATCCCTGCGGATTGTCTCTTCATACAGTTTCGACAGACGCTGCACATCTCCATAGGTATTGGTAAAAGACTGAAAATAGGCAATGAATTTCTTCGCGTCGGTTTTACCTGCAATCCTCTTTTTTGCTTCATTGATCTGCTGTTCCACAGAAGCATAGTCTGCGGCAAATTCTCCGGATCCCCCTTCGGAGCAGAATGTACAGCCCCCATAGGAAAGAGAACCGTCCCTATTCGGACAGGTACAGCCCGAAGAGAGGGTCAGCCGGTAGATCTTTTCTCCATATTCTTCTTTCAATACCTCTGACAGCCTGCGCATGGATCACCGTATGAAATTGGTACGGATTGTCTGTTCGTACATGGGAGGCTCAATCCCGGCAGCTTTGCCAGCCTCGACGCATTTCAGGAGCCATGCCATATTCACTGCGAGCGTCCGCATCGTCTGCAGCCCTTCCGCATCCTGCAAAGCTTCTTCTCTTGTATTGCCATGGATCTGATTCCAGTACATGGAAGTTACCACCGGCATACTGTTCATCTCAAAGTACTTGTTCAGCCGTTCAAAGCTGGCAGTTGCCCCGCCTCTGCGGCATGAAACGACAGCAGCACCCGGTTTTGTTTTCATCGCATTATGTGCACTGTAGAAGAGCCGATCAAGAAATGCAGTCAGCTGAGCACACGGGCCGCCATAATAAACCGGGCATCCGACAATAATTCCATCGATTTCATTCAGTCGTTCCGCCACCCGGTTCACTTCATCCTCAAAGACACATTTTCCCAGCTTTCTGCATTTTCCGCAGGCTATACATCCCTGAACCCCTTTTGTACCGAGCCAGAGCAATTCTGTTTCGATTCCGTTCTGATTCAGTGTTTTCATGCACTCTTCCAGTGCAGTAAAAGTACAGCCGTTTTCATGCGGACTTCCATTAATCAGCAATACCTTCATGGCTCACACATCTCCTGATATAAATATAATTGCTTTCAATCCCAAAGTCATTTTCACTATGTTTCAAATTATAACAAGCATAGTCCGCTTATCACTGATTCAAATTTTCAAAAATTGACATTTCTCCCGTTTATAATAGGTACTGAAAAGTGAGACAACCAATGGGGAACGATATTTTCTCAAAAATAAGAGACGAATTGTTTTTTATAGGTCACAGCGAAACAGAAGATCCTAATGTTCAGATTAAGATTCGTGAAGATAATCGGAAATTTGCCATTATCTTTTCCACTCTGCAGCTTGCATACTGGGGAATCTGTATTCTCTTCTCGTTCAATGATATCGCATTTAGGCGCTGCCGCAATGTGTATATCCTGGCCATGATCGTCTGTGCGATTGCTCTGTTTATTTCTCTGTTTCCTGCAAAGAAGAATCCCAGACTTGTTTTACCGGCATTGATTCTGGTGGAAATTGCGCTGCTCGGCGCCGGAATCGGGATTGCATGGTTTCAGCTTCTTTATTCTGCAAGAACTATTGTTATTTTTACTGCGGTTCTGATCGTGCCAATCATGTTCATCACAAACACTTTCGGGACGCTGTTGTTACTGGTGATAACGAATATCATTTTTAATATCGTTCTGAAGAATACGATTCCCCCTGAAACGTTCCGCTGGGCGATGTCGAATTTATTCATCTTCTCCTCTATTGGTGTTTTTATCGGTCATTTTGTAGACAAGGCCCGTTATGAACGTTATGTATATGCAGAGGATGCCGCGAAACTGGCAGAATTGCAGAGAAAGTATGCATATTTTGATCAGATGACCGGAATAAAAAACAGACGTTCTTATTCCGAGCAGATTGATGCACTCAGGAAACAGCTGCCGGATCACTTCTGCGTAGTCATGGCTGACATCAATGGTCTCAAGGAGACAAACGACACTATGGGACATGATGCCGGAGACGAGCTGATCTGCGGTGCCGCAGAATGCCTCAACGCTGCTTTCGAAGGCATTGGTGAAGTATATCGAATCGGTGGGGATGAATTCTGCGTTCTTGGTGAAGCAACCGAACAAGATGTTGAAGAGAGAATCCGAAGGACAGAAAAGCTCGGCTCAGACTGGAAAGGAAAAGAGATCAACGGTATCTCCATTTCCTGTGGTGCCGCATTCCGAAAAGATGGTTCTGATATTGACAGTATTCTGCAAGATGCTGACCAAAAAATGTACGATATCAAGAACCATTATTACGAAACCACCCGTAAAAAGAGACGGGAACGATAATCTTGTTCAGACTTCCAGTTTCTGATATAGCTTTACAAAAAAAGGAGCGAATCAATTGTAAACAGGCATTATCCATTCTGCAGTGTCAAGGTAAGAATAATCAGACAAAAAGATAGCCCGTTGTTGTGCGGGCTTATTTCTTTTAAAAGTTTTTATCATCCCTGGTGAAGAAGACTCCGACTTCTGTAAGTCGGAGATGAATTCACCTTTTTATTATGTGTTTTCATGATCACTTTGATGATTCAATAAATTTCTTAAGAAATTTGAGGGGATTCTTTCATTCACGCCTAAGAGATAAGTGAAGGGAGATGAAAGACCATGATGATCGCAGTCAAATGCCGTATGTATCTGAACAAAAATCAGGCTGAGCAGGCTTTGAAAACGCTCGGCTGCTGCAGATATGTATACAACCTGTATCTGAATACCTGGAATATCCTTTTTCAGTTCACCGGTAAAGGAATGTCTTATTA
>JAEEPV010000001.1 GCA_016284975.1 Solobacterium sp. | reverse complement strand
CAAATTCAATAGAATTTTAGTAAATAATAACTAACTTTATAGATATTTCGACCCCTGTTTACGCTGTTCTGCCAATTAAAAAGACCGAATATTCGGTCTTTCGTTTACTCCGGATTCAGAGAATCTCAGGAACGCTTCAGCGCAGCCCGGACAGAGCCCTTGGGATCTGTGATCAGAAGACGAACCAGCCAGATGACAAGTCCGAGTGCCACAACGGAAAGCCCAAGAAACGCATCATTCAGCATATCTGCCGGCGCCGGTGTAAAATACGCTTCTTTCCGTTCTGCATACTCGAAGATTGCATCAACCAGCCACATGATGGACGCACCCCAGTACATGAAGCACAGGATGCCCAGCCGCATGTCATCATTTTTCCGGTTATACCACAAAACGGTCGCAATGATTGCCGCAAATACTGTGATTAACAGAGTCATCGATTCTTCCTCTTTATAGATTAAGCAGCGTTCTTTGCCGGCTTACGCTTCATAATTGCGTCTGCCGCAACACACATAACAGCCCAGACAGCAGTCACAAGCACTGCCATTGTCACACCGACCGTCGACATCTCATGGAACATCTCTGCCGCATCAGCCGGATCATTCATCGCCGTCAGGAACGGGAACCAGGGAACAACCTCACCGTGCCACACATGTTCAAACGCGAGCAGAACAGCACCACCCCAGAGAAGTGCACTGAGCCACTTCAGTTTGACCTTCATCGGAATCTTAACTTCCGCTTCCTTCGGTTCTGCCCTGGAAGCTTTTGCGGCCGCTGTAACAACGATTGCCTCTGCCGCCGGAACAATAAAACATGCCATAACATCTCCTCCTTAAACAAATGAAAAAAGGCATACGACCTCTTCAGAGATTCCGCATGCCTTCATGGCCTGCACTAATATTAAATAATTGAAATAATTCACTGTACTTCAGTACAGATCCGGGACAGCTTCTGCGTCCTTAAATATTTTATATCAGGCGTAAACATACTGTAAACCGTCAGATGGTCCTCTGTCCATCATGGTTTCTTACAGCCGTTCCTATACCGGCTATGCATTCTGCTTTTTGCTGTGGTGATAAAGTGCTTTCAGCTAAACGAAAAGACCACCCGTTAAGAGCAGTCTTCATTTACACCACATTGGCCTGTGTTATTCAGTCTAGTTCATCACGGTAACAGACGATGTCGCTGTACACATAAACATAAGTGTTACATTTCATACAGCGAAAGATATCGCGGGGACGCGGATACGTACTGAATCTGGACGCAACGAACTGCCATGAAAAGTCATCGCGGTTATCGTTGCCGCATGTGCATCTGACTAATGTCTGATCGTGCTCAAAGCCTCCCGCAATCTTTTCGAGCTCTTCGTCAGAAACTTCCTGCAGGCAGATCTTATTCAGGTCAAACCCCGCATCCTTAATCTTCTGTTCAACTTTTTCGACATCGATTCCGTTTTCCGCGAGAATTCTGCAGACTTCCACATCGCTTTTCGCTGTTTCGAGTTTTGCTTTCACTTCAGGAGGAATCATCGCATCAACATCCTGATGCATTCTGCGATAAGCCGCAGCCATACCGCCGTCTACTTTTTCAAGCGCTTCGCCATCAATTTTCTTCATTTCTGCCATGTTGTTTTTTCTCCATCCGGCACTGACTTGGGAAGGACAGGAAGTCCGTTCATCCACAATCAGAACTCTTTCGTATTATTATACGCAACGCGATGCATGTATCCACGCTGGTATTCTTCGCTGTCCTTCCTCCCAAAAAAACAATCCCCTCACTATGGAGAAAATCATCTCACGACTGAAGGATCAATTATTGTATTTTTTACCATATTTTCCATGACTATCATCCCTCAGAAATGCTCATATGCCGGTCAGCATTCTGTTTTTTACCAAAAGAAAAGACCGCCCCCTTAAAGAGCGATCCTGATTAAGAGATTTAATGAAGTCTTAGCCTACTATTTCCTGGCGCTCCGCCCATGTAATAAATGCGACGCTTTGGCCCTGGCTGCGAGCATAGTTTTCAGCTTCCGAGATTTTTTCAAACTCTGCTATAACATTTACTGTATAATCGTCCAACACCAACCAGGGCTTACCTTTCGCTTCTCTGCAAATCGCCATACTTTTTCCTTCCTTTCCATCCATCTGGTACTGACTGCAGAACGGCTTGAATCATACCATCCGTAATCAGCCCTGTTTTCATTATACAGAACAGGATACATATATCTATGGATGCCAACGATTCCGCCGGTCACCTTGTTATATCATCCACAATGGAAAAGACCGCCGGTCTTCTTCTGACTGATGCGCGGTCTTTACTGGAGTTTTCTAGATACTTCTCTTAAATCTTCTTAATTGACTTTATGATTTTTGATGTCAGCATTTCATTTAAAGTCGCTGCCTTATTCGATTCTAACGCTTCATTCAATGTTGATTCCTTGTTTGAAGCTAATGCTTTTTTCACTACGGATGCCTTGTCCGATGCTAATACCTCGTTCACCGATGCCAGTCCGTTCTCTGTTAATGCTGCGTTCACTACGGATGCTTTGTTTGATACCATTGCCTCGGCTGATGTCAATCCACCATTGACCTCATTCAGTTCTTCTTCATTTAATTGACGTGACATTTTCTTTCTCTCCTTTTTTATTACTAATCCAATTCAGATTATTACTTGTAATTTATTCCTGTGTCTATTCTATCATCCAGATAAAGCGATCTTCATTACATATTTCGTATGGCTGATACAATTCTGTCGATTCTCTGTCAATCTTTATAATACTGTACCCGACCGTCTTTTAGCTTGGTGATATACATGCCGCAGTTATTGCAGCGATAAACAGAATCAACAATATCCGTACTCATTAATGTGTCTATGATCTGATAAGAGAAACAGGAACGATCGTAGGTTCCGCAAGGGCACTTGATTTCAACTCCCCCTGTTTCAAAACCTCCGGCAATCTTATCAAGCGCTTCGTCAGGCAGTTCCTGCAAGTTGATCCTGGCCGGATCAAACCCCGTACGCGCGATTTTCTTCTCGATCTGTTCGACATCAACTCCGTTTTCGGCGAGAACCCTGCGGACTGCTTCATCACCTACCGCTGCATTGGCTTTTTCCTGTACATCAGCCGGAATCATTTTCTTAAATTCATCTCTCAATTCAGCAAAAGCAGCCGCTGCTCCGCCATCCACTTTTTCAAGTGCTTCATTACCAATCTTCTTCATTCTGTCGTTCATTTCTCCTCCTTCTGGCGCTGGCTGTAGTAAGGCCAAGAAGCCCATATACCCGCCGCCAAAACTCCTTACATTAAATTATACGGAACAGGATTCGTATATCCACGGCTGCAAGAATTCCGCAATTTGAAAAAAAAAGATTCCATACCATCTGCTGAAACCATTAGCATAAGCTAACGATTTATTTTTTCTTCCTGAATCACCGATTTTTTTCTGTTTCTTCGTATATTTAATCGGAGAGTGGTGAAACATATGCTGGATATTTACGAATTATTAAAAAGAGCAGATTTCTCAAGAGAGAGTAACTATATGAGTATTCTGTTTTTCCAATTGTTTGGCAAGCCTCTGGAAAAACCAGAAACAAACGAATCAGCCGTCAGCATTCTGTCTGGTGAGGAGCTTTCCTTTGTATCTGGAGGCGGAAAAAACGCCCCAGAAGAAAATGGTACAGTTTTCAGTCCATTGGAAAACAACGAAGAAGAATGAGTTACAGCCAAACGAATTCGCAGTAAATCACAGGAAGGGCTCAACAGCCCTTTTCTTGTTTTCTTATTAATCGGTTTTATCAACCCTGGTGAAGAAAACTCCGACTTCTATCAGCCGGAGATGAATTCGTTTTTTTGTTCGATTATGCTTCGCAGATTGTGCTTTGATATTGTGACGTCAGATTATGGTCATCCCATAATACTGCGGTGAATGAAATCCGCAATAGCACGGTTCCCATCCGCGTTCGGATGAACACCATCCGCGAACCATTCGGGATGCGACTGTGTTTCCGCATAGAGATCAAAGCACTGAATTCCGAGCTGGTCTGCGGTTTCTTTAACAATCGGAACAATTTCCCCTTCGATGACGTCATTACGTATATCGTAAGCCACGGTATTACTGCCTTCTTTCGCAAATGCGCAGGGAGGAGTGATCAGAACGACATGCGGCTGCTGGGGGAGATCTATATAAGACTGAACAAATTCCTTCAGTTCCGTACGGTAGGTATCCGCATCCCAGTATTCAGCTTTACTGTCATTGGTCCCAAGCATGATCAGATACCCTTCCGCTCCGCTTTCCTGGGAAAGCCGGTAGAAATCCGTATCCGAATACGCCACTCCGCTTTCGCGGATCAATGCACGTCCGCAAACTCCGTAGTTAAGAATCTGAACCTGTTCTCCAAACTTCTCTTCGAGAATGTACGGCCAGGAGTATTCATCGATCCTCGTACCAGTTTCATCTGCCACCCCGGCTCCATAGGTGATACTGTCGCCGATACATGCAATGTGTGTCACGTTTTCCCGTATAACCGGCGGTCTGTAGATAATCGCAGCAGTACCATACTTGAAAAACAGGCGTAACTGCGGAAAACACAGGGTTGCACCTGCAACCAATATAGCGACGCTGATAATTGCTAATAACGCATTTTTTTTCATTCGCTGATCCCTACTGAAAACTATTTTTTATAAGATGATAGTCATCTTCCGTCTTCCATATTCTATTTTAGGAAAACTGCAGACCAATATAAATAAATTTCAGTCATGGATTGTGGAAGCTTGAGCATTTCACCACAACCGAAATTCATTCATTTATACGTAATAACGGATTCACTTCCACAATCAGATTAATCCAGCTATTCCAGCATTCACTCTGTGTTTCCATTCCCTGTAAAAAAACCTGCTGTTATTCAGCAAGTTTTTGCGCTTCAATCGTATTGAAATCCGTCCGATAAGACTTCTTTTGATTTAACGGTCAAACAGAAACTCTCTTTTTCCAAAATAGATCATATTTACGACCAGTGCGATCACAGCAGGTATGAAATGAAGTGCGTTCTCCAGGATGTTAGCCAGTGTGAATAACTCAAAGATGCCATACTCCGCCACATACCGGATCAAACAGAATAAGATATCTGCCAGACACAGCAAAGAAAGCAATCCCGGCGCATTTCGCCGGAACTGTATCAGTCTGAAAGCGGTGATTCCGGCAATAATTGCAATTCCAACACACATGATTCCACAAAACTTATCAACATAATTGAGCGCTGGGTACATCTGATATAAGTTTGAAACCTTGTTAAACAGTTCCGGTGTATCACCAAGAATATTGGCATAGTAATATCCGGTAAATAAATGGTAAGCCGTACCAAAAAACATACCTGCAGTGACAATCGTCATCACAATCATGAATATGTACCATTTCATCCCTAATCCTGCCTGTTTTGCGGCAGCCATCTTTGTACGGAAAACCGTTCCTTCTTCAGCCGTTTTCCCGGATTGACTGAGAGACTCGTTCACTTCGTGACCAGAAAGAGAATTTGTTTCATTGTCCGGTTTGTTCTCATCCTGAGAAGCTTCCACATCCGCTCCGCAGAACGGACATACCGAAACACGGTCTGGCAGATCCCTATCACAACATTTACATTTCATTTTTGTCACCTTATAGTTCATAGTTTATCATGCTTGAATGCTTGAATAGTTTCGCCATGGTCATTCGCCGGAAAAGAACCGCCCCTCTTTGAGAGGATAATTCCGAAAAGAGAAACCTCAATTTTTTCCTGTTATACCTACCCATAACTCAGGCAGTATCATCTGCTCTGCCCCGGGTCTCTCTGTTTTTCATATGAGAAAAGAGAGCTTATAAGATTGATATTTTTTTAGAGAGTTCTCATTATCGGAATCGGAATAACAAAAGATCACCCGTTTCGGAGTGACCTTGGATTAGAAACTTAACAGCTGCGATTCAGATGGTTATCTTTAATCCCTCTCTGTCTGGTTGTTGTCTTTATCAACTTTGAAATACCGATTGCACTTCCTGCAGCGGAAAATGCCCTCATTCGGTCCGCAGTCAAACGAAGAACACCAGAACTGATAGGAGAAATCTTCCGGGTCTTTCGCTCCGCAGGTGCAAACCAGCTCTACACCGTTGTTCAGTTTAAAGCCTGCAGAAATCATTTCGAGTTCTTTATCACGTTCTTCCTGCAGGCCAATCTTGATCTGATCAAAACCTGCATCTGTGATCATCTGCTCAATCATTTCCACATCGATTCCGTTTTCCGCCAGAATTTTGCAGGTCTCCACATCACTTATTGCCGCATCGAGTTTCTTTTGTACTTCAGCCGGAATTATCTTCTGAAGATCCTGTTTCAAGCCATAATAAGCAGCGGCCTTACTGGTGTATGTTTTCTTAATGGCTTCGTTATCGGTTTTCTCCATTTCTGCCATACATTTCTCCTCTGTTCTGGTACTGACTGCAGAGAGTCTTTCGCTATTTCGCCAAACGCTGAGTCCTCTCATAGCGTTATACAAAGCAAGCGTTCTGCCTCCCCACATCCGAATCATTCATCTGTATCGATTACGACGGTCGTTTCTAGTCTTCCGGCTGACGGTTTCTGTGAGACCAGAATACTTCACCGCAGTAGTTGCATTTCCACTCATACATCGGAATGACCAGAGATTCGGTATCTTTGTTTCCGGTGGGAGTGACACAATCAGAGCGGCGGCACTCAGGACAACTTACCTCACGTCCGTTCAGGCTGCTTCCGCTGCCTCCGGCGATTCCTTTCAGATTACGTTCATCAACCTTATTTTCATACTTCTTTTCTTTCATTCGTATTTCCTCCAATTCCTATTTATATATGCCTCAGGCACCATTCAGACACCTGTTATATCTATTATGGTTATAATGATTACGGTTTCGGCAGATCAAAAAAGATAACGAGCGGCACACGGGATTCACTGCCTGGTTCTTCCTCATAACGTAAACAGACCTGCCTCTGACACGACCGGTCTGTTCGTTATGATTCCTGTGAACTGCATAATCACAGGATTTTTTCTGTATCAGTCCGTGACTAATCCCACGGATCTTCCTGCCTGTAGCACAATCTACCGATTACACGCACGTATTTTCCACAGGATCTGCAGCGATAAGTTGAACACTTACAATTCATTGATGCCCAAAACTGGTAGGATATTTCATCAGATCTGTCTTCACCGCACCATTTGCAGGTTACGGTTATTCCATCTATATTTTCAAATCCACCATTAACGTTTGCCAGATCGTCTTCTGTAAGTGACTTTTTGTACGCTTCCGTATCGACTCCGTTTTCTGCAAGTATCTTGAAAAAGTCCGCATCACCTTTTGCTTTACTCAGTTTCTGCTTTAATTCCTCAGATAATTCCATCATTTCAGTAAAATCTCCTTTCACTCATTTCACTGACTGTGAAATGACTTGTCCTATCTCTCCACAATCAGGTTTCTTCTATAACAATATACGGAATTAGTACGCTGTTTCCACGATTGGAATCAGCCACGAATACATGTACCTCCCCGTCTTTGACATACAGGGATTTCTGAATCCTATAGGGTATCGTAAACCCCCTTACTTTTTTACAATTCTTCCGTACCGTCGGAATTTATTTGAAATTTTTTACAGAAAAAGAACTCCTTCAGAAAAGAAGAAATACAGATTGTATTATTTCGGAACCGGACAACAAACCCGATACCCGAAAGTGTAAATGTCTATAGTATTTTTATTGATTCACCCGGAGGAATTATGCGAAAAATACTGTCATCAAAGCTTTTATGAGCTAATTACAGTCCAATATCCTGTTTGTGGCTGCCGCGGAACTGATTATTTATAATTGCGGACTTCGGATCAAATATGCCGTACAGCATAATTCCGGCCTGTTTGCCTCACTTGTCGGCAGGGAGTTCGAAATATACTTCAATGCCAGCTTCTGGATTATCATCACCCTGATCTTCATGCGTCTGAACTGTCTCGAGGCACTGTCTATGTTTACGCAGGGCAGTTTCGGAGGAAAGATGAAATCCCTCGGGAGAGGATTGCTGATTGGAACGGTCGCCATGGTATTTCTGGCACTGCCGCTTACGCAGTTTCATTCCATTTTTGTCGGGTCAGAAATCGAGAAATACCACAGAATTGAGTGTGTTCATCACGATAATTCCGCTTGCGTTCATTCCAATTTGAATGCATTATAGACAGGTATATGGCAAAGACCATTCAGAAAGGGGATTAAATTATGGTTGCTGTTAGTATTATTCTCGGTATTGTATGTATCATCGGCGGCATTTACTGCATGGTCGCTCCGATCAATACATACTACAGTGTGATGACGCTCTTTGCGGCGATGCTGCTGGTCTATGGTGTCTATGGAATCGTCCGCTTCTTCAAGCGGAAGGCACTTGTCCCGGAATTCATCATCAGTATTGTGTCCGTCATTATCGGCTTTGTTTATCTGTTCCGTCCGGGCAATACTGGATCTTCCGGTGTTATGGGGCTGGATCGCATTGTTCTGTTTTTGACTGCCGCATGGTTCCTGATCAAGGGATGCATCACCGTCTACTACTCTGTGAAGACACGGTTCTTTAACAACCACTGGGTTCTGCAGTTCTTCAGCGGTCTTCTGAGTGTCATTCTCGGTATCTATTCCTTCATGTATCCTTCCACTGCCGCTACAAGCATTGGTATTCTCGTTGGCATGTGGGAGATTCAGTGCGGAATTGATTTCCTGACACTTGGCACTACGGTTGGATTTGTCCAGGAGAGAATCAATCAAGTAGAAGCGGAAATCAACCGACACGTCGATGAGACGATGAAGGCGGTTGAAAAGATCCAGAAGGATGCGGAGGCGGCTGTGGCTGCCGAACAGGCAAAAGTAAAAGCTGCTGCAGCGGAACCGGGCAAAGCTGTTTCGGAAGAACCGGCCGTTACCGTGGAAGCAAAGCCGGTCGATGATGCGGCTGATGTGAAAACCGACAAATAAGAAATTCATTCTTCTTTGAAATCAAAAGAGGGCGTATCCGCTGGATATGCCCTTTTTCATGATGTATTACTGCAGTCCTGTATTCACGTTCGTCCGAATGACTCAGTCGGAAAGTATCTTTTTGAGATGATTCACCGCCTCATCTACCAGCTGGCCGGTGGAGAAGTCCGATACGCCGGCGATGAAGTTGTCACAGTTGCTGAAGGGAATCAGGATCCGCTTTGCGTCTGCCTGAGAAACCGCACGGGCTACTTCCGCTGTGATCTCTCCAAGCATCGCATCGGCAATCACGATACCGATCGGCCCGACGATGTAATCCGCTTTTTTCACGCAGACACGAACTGCGTTTTCTCCGGTTGCCGCTTCATCCGCACCGGCTTTCATCATCGCAGTCGTTGCGGCCACATTGGTTCCTACCGCTGTGATATGCACATCCGGAATCTCTCTGCGGATCTTCAGGATCAGCTGTTTTCCAAGACCTCCGCCCTGCGCATCTACGATCAGTACCCGCTTCATCATTTCTTACTCAGAAAGCCTGATCTTCCCTGGATTCTTTTCTGACCTTACGGATGACGATGATATACATGATGATAACGAATGCCGCAAAGATCAGCATTGCCGTATCGGAGCCAAGCAGTGCGCAGGCATCATAGAACGCATGAAGTCCTGCCGCAAACAGGAATCCCCACAGAAGATTCATTCTGCATGCCTTTTTCTGACCATAGACATCACAGTACTTTGCCTTTCCGTAGAAGGAACCCATGTATATCGCAAACGCCGTATGCGCAGGCACCGCAAGCAGTGCTCTTGATACCGCTACGGAAAGACCATACTGGAATACATAGAAGATGTTTTCAAACGCCGCAAAGCCGAGGGAAACCGCCACCGCATAAACGATGCCGTCAAACATGTAGTTGAATTCCGGGCTGTTCCAGCTGTATTTCTTCAGGAAAAGCATCTTTGCGAATTCTTCGGAAAGTCCGATCATGATCGCATTTGCGATCGTTGCCGTAACGACACTGCTGAAATACATGTTCTGCAGTATTCCGCCGAATATGCTTTCGAGAACAAGCGCCACAAGTGCCGAAAGAACACCGCCGAACACCAGCTTCAGAAGAAGTGACGTCGACTCCCGCTCGAGCTTGTCCTGTCTGTAGATCATCAGAAGCAGAACAATTGCCGGAAGAATTGCAGCGAACAAATAAACATACGTCGATAAACTCATAGGAATTCCCTCCTTTTATCCTCAGTTTTCCTTGCTGTGAACAAGGTCATACAGCTTTTTCCGAGAGATGCCGGTTTCTCCGGCAACCTTCTTGACCGCATCCGATTTGGACAGACCCTGCATGACCTGGCTGTTGACCATGTTCATCAGAGTTCCGTAGTCCACATCCTTGCGGTAATCATCTTTGTTTCCGTCGATGATCAGAACGATCTCACCCTTGAGGCCGTCGCATTCTGCGAGCACTTCTTTCAAAGTACCGCGGATAAACTCCTCATGAACCTTGGTGAGTTCTCTTGCGATACAGCACCGTCTGTCCCCCAGTACCTCAAGACAGGTCTCAAGACATTTCTGAATCCGATGCGGTGCTTCATAAAACACCAGCGTCATCGGATAATTGCGGTATTCCCGCAGTTTCTTTGCCCGTTCGTTGTCCGACGAGGGCAGAAAGCCGATAAACAGGAACGGCTGTACCACGAGACCGCTTGCGACCAGCGCATTGAGAAATGCCGAACTGCCCGAAACCGGTACGACGTTATAGCCTTCCGCCGCCGCTTCGCTTACAACCCGCTGTCCCGGATCATTGATCAGGGGATAACCCGCATCCGAGATCAGTGCGACATTCTGACCCTGTGACAGCAGGTTCAGAATCCCTTTCGCACTTGGGTCCTCATTGAAGTTCTGATAGGCGATCAGACGGCTTTTGATTCCAAAATGTTTCAGCATCTGTCCGCTGGTCCGGGTATCCTCACAGGCGATCACATTGACCGTCTGCAGGATCTCGATTGCCCGCGGCGACATTTCCGAAAGATTTCCGATCGGTGTCGCTACCAGATACAGGGTCGGCTTTTCATTTTCGAAGCTTTTCTGCCGGTTCATTTCTTCGCTTCCTTCGCTGCTTCCCCGGCTTTGGTCTTGGAAGACTTGAAGCTGCGTACCGTTACATTCGGATTCGAAGCGTCACTTGCACGCCGGGTTTCTCTGCGGCGGTTATTGCCGCCATTGCCTGCAGAGCGCCTGTTGTTACTGTTTCGGGCAGAAGAATTCCGGTTTTCGGAAGACGTTCCGGTCCGGTTCTGCTTCGGTTTGCGTTCATTGCGCATCGGCTTGAGACTTGCACTCTGCTGATGGCTGGTATCTTTGGATTCCGCGGAGATACCGCGGCTCTTTTCACTCTCACTGGCACTGAAGGCTGCCCGCTGATCATGCATCTCACGCACACCCGGTGCCACATGGGTCTGCCGCTGGGCACGGCCGGCAGCTTTGCGGGCGATCGCAATGCCTTTGCGGACAATCGTCTTTTCCCGCAGTTCATCGATCGTAATGACCTGATAGCGTTCGCTGTTTTCCAGGCGGGCCTCATTGGTCATGACATTCATTGAGGTGACACGGTACATTTCACCTTCATATTCGACATGGGCGCCCATCTTCGGCAAGCCCGCGGTCAGTTCCTTATAATTGGCGTCTTCATATTTCAGACAGCACATCAGCTTTCCGCACATACCGGAGAGTTTCTCGGTATTCAGGGCAAGCAGCTGATTCTTTGCCATATTGATCGAGATCACATCGGTCTTTGTCTTGAACCGGGCACAGCAGCACTCCATTCCGCAGAGACCAATTCCGCCGACCATCTTGGCTTTATCCCGTTCACCGATCTGACGAAGCTCAATACGGCAGTGAAGCCTTGCGCCCAGGCGCTTCAGAAGTTCCCGGAAGTCCACACGGTGTTCTGCCTGATAGACAAAGAGGATCTTGGAACGATCCAGCATGTATTCCGAAGACAGCAGGTGCATCTCCAACGCTAGATCCTTAACCTCTTCCTCACAGATTGCCAGTGCGTCCTTGGCATATTCGATATTCTCTTCAAAATTGCGCATATCTTCCTCGTCCGCAAGACGAAGAACCGGTTTCTCCGGCTGTTTTGTTTTTCCAAGATAGCGGGTATGCATACTGGCATTCTGGCAGATGCCCAGTTCCATTCCCTGGCTGGTTTCTACCACAACCCTGTCACCGAGTTTGAAATCATCACGGTCAGTGCCGAAGGTATAGGAGCGTCCGCTGTTGTGGAAGCGCACTGCCACTGCATATTCATAATGTCTCGGGCCGGATGATGAATCTGTATGACCCGTCAGCGATTTATCTATCATTTGAAACTTCCT
>JAEEPV010000072.1 GCA_016284975.1 Solobacterium sp. | reverse complement strand
CGGAAGAAGCACAGGAAACACTGGACAAGCAGATCATCCGAAAGAATCATTTTGAGAATGAGCGAAAGGAACGTCTGAAAGAAAAGGAAGATATCCTCGTACGTACTGCGATGAACCAGCCTTCGCTCACTTCACTGATCCATTCCGGTGCGGAACTCAAAGGTGCGATTCACCGTAAGAAATGGGTGGATGCACTGACGAAGACAGCCAATGCGGAACTGAAAGACAAAGAATGTGTGACGCTGGAAGATTACGTACAGATCAAATACTTTGACCGGATCATTGACCGGGCGAATCAGCGGCTTCATTTCCTGTCGGACGGACAGTATTATCTGATCCGTTCCCGTCCGAATGATCCTTCCCGGCATGCGGCGCTGGAACTGAATGTACTGGACCGTTATACCGGTAAAGAGCGTACGGTAAGGTCGCTTTCCGGAGGAGAATCGTTCCTGGCATCGCTGGCACTTGCACTTGGGCTAAGTGATGAAGTACAGGCTCAGGCCGGAATCGCGATCGACACCATGTTCGTTGACGAAGGTTTCGGAACCCTGGATACGGATGCGATCCGCACAGCGATCCGGGTTCTGGAGAAACTTTCCGGACAGAATCGCCAGATCGGCATTATCTCACACGTAGAAGAACTGCGGGAGCGGATTCCGAATCAGATCCTTGTCACAAAGGATCTGCGTACCGACGGAAAGAGCTCCGGCAGTAAGGCGGAGATCCACTGTGGATAAAACGCTGCTGTATTATTTCGCTGGGGTGAACCTGATTGCGCTGATCCTTTACGGCGCAGATAAGACAAGAGCAGTAAGGGGAGAGTGGAGAATTCCGGAATCAACGCTGATCCTCTGCGGTGTGCTGGGTGGATGTTATGGATCATATCTTGGCATGCGGCTGTTTCATCACAAAACAAAAAAACCGTTGTTCCGATACGGCATGCTATTTCTCATGGTGGTATGGACAGCGGTTCTGGCTAATATGATTCATTCAGGCAGCTGGTGATTCCGGCTGCTTTTCTTCTGGAGAAAACGAGATCAGCGCGATTGATGCAAAGATCAAAAGAAAGCCAAACACGTCATAACAGGTGAACGGCTGATGGAACAGCAGCACCGTGATCAGAGCAGCACTGGCTGGTTCTGAAAATCCGTATAGAATGCTGCGCTTGGGGCCGATCAGCTTAACGCCTTCCATGTAGCACAGAAACGAGAAAATATTGCCGATCAGCACGACAACTGCGATTCCGCGAATACCGGCTTCGGTAAGCGGCACATAGTATCGGGCTGGCTGAAAGACCGGGATGAAAAACAGAGAACCAAGCAGAAATGCCCAGCCCTGCAGCACCGTGAGCGGGAAGGTCGATAACAGCCGGCGCGGGTAAACATTGTAAATTGTGACGCAGACTGCAGAAAGAATGCCGGTCAGCAGTGCTTTGGAATCAATTGCCAGATGACGGAGATCGCCATGCGTGCTGAGAAAGAATACACCAGCCAGTGCCAGGGCAACCGCGGCGTATTCAAAACCGGAAGGCAGTCTGCGCAGGACGATGGAAGAGGCGATGAGGATGAAAACCGGTGAAAGATTCTGCAGGATTGTGCCGATTGCCGCATCGCTGAGTTCGATCGTACGGAAATAGAAGTACTGGCACATGGAAACTCCGGCGATGCCATAGATCAGAAGATCGATCACATCACGTCGTTTCTTCCAGGGAGCGAACGTTTTTTTGCCATTGCTCAGTAGCTCCCATCCAAGCAGGAGAATACCTGCCAGACCCAGTCTTACCGGCACAAGCCAGCGGCTGCTCATGCCTTCTGCAGTGAACAGGAACTGACCGACCGAACCGGATACGCCCCATCCGATCCCGCCGAGCATTGCCAGAATTGCACCTTTCCATCTGTCGGTAATTGTTCGCATAGGACTCATCATACCACTTGAAGATAATAAGACAAGACAGAAGCAGGAATCGTGAAGATACGCAAGAGTCGGTTGATTTGCCTGCAGAAAAACAGGAATTTGGTATAATGTGAATCGGATTTTTTAAGAAAGAAGGTTTTATTGTGATTACTTATACCGGGCTTGACGATCTTCCAAGAGGGACCGCAAGCCGTAATATTACAGAAGGTCTGGCAGTGCTTGAGGGCGGAGCCTGGAGAGGTATGTATACCCAGGGAGCGCTCGATGCCATGATGGAAGAAGATATCAATCTTTCTGCGGTCATCGGTGTTTCCGCAGGCGCACTCAGCGGATTCAGTTATGTGGCGGGCCAGATCGGCCGCAGTGTTCATCTG
>JAEEPV010000006.1 GCA_016284975.1 Solobacterium sp. | reverse complement strand
CAAAGCAACGCTGATCGCGAATCTCGAAGCCGAGATGAGAGAAGCAGCAGCCACACTGGATTTCGAACGTGCAGCAGAACTGAGAGATATGATCTTTGAGCTGAAATCGGAAGATTAAAAAAGATAAACCAACTTTATATATAATAGGAAAAGGTAACAAACACACCAAAGGGGCAAGGGTATGGCAGACAAATTAGATTTTATGACAGAACTCGCAAAGGATGTTGACGCAAGAAAACATGGTCAGACATCCAGTTTTGGTACAATCAATGACTTTGTGCCGAAAAACAGGGTGGTCAGAGAAACAGACTACGACCGGGAACAGGATTACGAAAATACCCGGCCTGTTTCAACGCGGCCAGCGAATCAGCGGCCACAGCCACAGGCTTATGAACAGCCTCGGCAGGAATATACTCAGCCCCAGCAGGTTTATGAACCGCAGCAGGAATATACTCAGCCTCAGCAGGTTTATGAATCGCAGCAGGGATATGATACGCCTGAGTATGAAGAAGACTATCAGGAAACTCCGGTCTTTACCGAGCCGGTTTCGAATAATGACAATGAAGAAACAAGACCTGCCAGCTTCCATGAAGAAGAGCGTGTAAAGATTGAAAAGCCGAAGTTTAATCTCTCTCCGATAATGATCGGCGGAGCGATATTTGCAATCTTGCTGATCGGTTTTCTGGTCTGGTTCCTGTTTCTCAGGGCAAAGATCATGATGCCGGATTTCACAGGCAAGACCCTGACAGAAGCTGCCAACTGGGCAAAGCAGAACAAGATCGATACCAACGCCCTTGCCAGAACCTATGAATACAGTCTGGAATATGACAACGATGTCATTATCTCCCAGACTCCGGCAGGTGGTACCCGTATCAAGACAAGTACTCCGATCACCTTTGTTGTTTCTCAGGGTGCTGATCCGGAAGAATCGGTTGATTTCCCGGATATCAAATCCATGACCTACAGCGAGCTGAATGACTGGAAGAACACAAACAAACTGACCAAGACAAAGATCTCAACCGAATACAACACCGCGGTAGAGAAAGATAAGGTCATCAGTTATGAACTGAAGAATGTCAGTGAAGGGGAATTCAAGCGCGGCAGTACATTAACGATCAAAGTATCGAAGGGTCCCGCACCTGCAGGTCAGGTAACGGTTGAAAACTTTGTTGGTAAGAGCTTCGCCGATGCGGCGACCTGGGCAAACACCAAAAAAGTTATGATCGTCAAACAGGAAATCAACTCCGACAAGGTGGAAAGCGGTTATATCATTTCCCAGCAGCCGGCATCCGGTCAGGCGATGGCGGAAGGTGATACATTTACTGTTACGGTTTCAAAGGGTAAAGGTGTCAAGATTCCGAATCTGGTCGGCTATTCCAAAGAACAGCTGGAAGCCTGGAGCTCCAGCAAGAATAACAACGTAACGATCGTAAAGAAATCGATTTATAACCCGGCTCGGTTAGGATCTGTCATTGCGCAGGATCCGGCAGCCGGAACGATTCTCGATAGCGGAGATGTACTGCAGCTGACGATTTCCCTGTATATGCCAATCCTTGAAACAAACTCCCGTGCATGGCTTGGCAAAGACTATCTGGAGCTCAAGGCATGGTGTGATGATGTGAACTATAACGGTGCCGATATTCAGGCAGGTATGTGGGGGGACTGGCAGTATGCGACCTGCAGTGATGAGTATCCGACACCGGGTCAGATCATTGAGTATGCATGTTATTACGGAACAAGTGATCTTGCGGATGGATGCGGAAGACCTCTCAATAACTACAGCCGCATCAATATGAAGGTTTCAAGCGGCCCATGTACTGTGCCGACACCGACGCCGGAACCTACTCCGACTCCTCCAACTCCGGATACAACGCCAAGCTATCTCTTAAACAAAGCTGCAATTGCTGATTTGGATAAAATCATGGAGTTCTGTAACAAAAACGGAATGGCATGTGACTATAAGCAGAATGACGATCTGACCCCAGGTACTGTTAAAGTAAGCTTCAACGGGTAAACACGTTCATCGACAGATGGGGATTTCCAGTCCGTTGTAAAAGCCGGAACATCAATCAAAGTAGAATACAAATAAAAGATAGGAATCAGAATGAACTTTCTTCAGAGAGCATTTAACTATGTAATACGCAAACCAACGAAATCGCTGCTGCTGGCGGTTACGTTCTTTGTGATTGGAAACCTGGTCATTCTTGGACTGGGTATTTCTCAGGCGGCGGATAATGCAAAGATACTGACACGTAAAAAGATGCGGGCAATTGTCAGCTATGAGGTGGATTACAACAAATATTGGAATTATATTGAAAGCCTGGAAGACAGTGACGCGCAGGATGCAGCGTATAAGAATTATCCGAAAATCGATAAGGAAACAGCCCTCAACATCGCAAAAGATGAGCGTGTTCGTGCATTCAACTATATGACGAATAATACCGTATACGGGCTGGATATCGAACACAATCCGCTTGGGAATGAGGATAACCGCAACGGCAATACCTATACGGATGAGAATGGGAATGAAGTGGAATACAAAGAACCGAGCTTCATGGTTTATGCCAATTTGTTTCCGAATATGATCGAGCTGGAAGAAGGCACATTTGAAATCAAGGATGGCCGCTGGTACAGCCAGGAAGACATCGATTCCGCAAAACGTGTTGTCTGTATCACAGAAGAGGTTGCGGACCTGAACAGTCTGCGTGTAGGGGATACGATTACGATCTCACAGATCAGCCCCGCCCAGAAAAAAGATTTAATTGATGCCGGGCTGAGTGAAGATGATGTCAATCTGGAACTGGAGATCATCGGCATCTACTCCACGAAAGAGGATGTAGATCCAAACAGCGACAACTTCAAGTGGATGAGCCCTTATGAATCTCCG
Organism: Solobacterium sp.; assembly: GCA_016284975.1. Taxonomy (GTDB): domain Bacteria; phylum Bacillota_I; class Bacilli_A; order Erysipelotrichales; family Erysipelotrichaceae; genus Bulleidia. The sequence goes on along the minus strand of JAEEPV010000006.1, from coordinate 2,551 downwards.
AAAAACCGGTTGATGATTCCGCTGACAACCTATGCGGAATACGCGTTCGAAGTCTCCGTGGCGCAGCGAAAAGCACATCCGGACTGGTTTAGTTCGGGTACTGATGAAGAACAGATACGGAGCGAGCTTGAGACTCCTTCGAAAGTGGTTTATCTTCTGGATGATCCGCTGAATGTAGATGCGTTTGTGGATGAAAATCAGTCAAAATGCGCGGAGTATACCAGACTGAATGCGAATAACGATGCCTTTAAGAAGATGGCACGTCCTCTGGATACCATGAGCTTTTTTGCAAGCATTGTCGTATGGATCGTTGTGTTGAATGCGGTCGTTATCATTTCGCTCGTTACTGCACTGACACTTAAGACACGTGAATTTGAAATCGGTGTTCTGCTGTCAATCGGCGTATCTAAGTTAAAGATTGTTGCCCAGCTGTTTGTCGAGCTGATTGTTCTGGCCTTTATCGGCTTTGGCTTTGCCAGCATCAGCGGTTCTCTGATGGCAGGGCGTGTCGGTGAACTGGTGCTGGATTATCAGACAACGTCCGATCAGAAGTATGAAAGCGATGATGAGGATTCCTATGTATGGACTTCCTCGACGGACTACTTTACAACCGTCACACAGGATCAGCTGCTTTCGGAATACCATGTAAGTGTTTCCCCGCTTCTGATTGTGGAGATCTTCCTGCTTGGAACCGGCGTCGTGCTGATTGCGATCGTCATTCCTTCCTTTATGATCATGCGTCTGAACCCGAAACAGATCCTTCTGGAACAGAACTGAGGTGGCCTATGTCAGCGATACTGAAACTTGAAAATATCTGTTACGGATATACCGACGGCAGCTATAAGCGTGAGATCCTGAAACATCTTTCCTATGAATTCCAGGAAGGAACCTTTTATACGATTCTCGGTCCTTCCGGCTCCGGTAAAACGACACTGCTGTCAATCATGGCAGGTCTTGATAAGCAGGAAGAAGGAAAGATCTACTTCATGGGCGAAGACATCGACAAGATGGGGCTGTACAAATACCGCCGCAACAAGATCGGCGTGGTATTCCAGTCGTATAACCTGATTACCTATCTGACCGGACTGGAGAACATTCTGCTTTCCATGACGGAAACCGACAACAAGCTTCCGGGCAATCAGAAAGAACTTGCCTATGCACTGCTCAATATGGTCGGCATTGCCAATACAAAAGCGGAACGTCTTGTCACCCATCTTTCGGGTGGTGAGCAGCAGCGTATCGCAATTGCCCGGGCAATTGCCTCCAATGTCGATCTCATCTTTGCCGACGAACCGACCGGAAACCTTGATACCGCAACCGAACAGGAAATCATCAAGCTGTTCCAGATGCTGTCGGAACGCTATGGCAAAACGATCATCGCCGTTACACACTCCAACGAAGTATCCAAATTCAGTGACCACCGGGTGCTTCTGAAAAACGGAATATTAAATGATCTCTGATCAGAGGGGGGGAGAACAGTAATAATGAAACAGGAAACCAAATGCATTCAGGCCGGTTATGAACCGAAGAACGGTGAATCGCGGATGATTCCCATCATCCAGAGCACAACGTTCAAATATGACACCAGTGAAGATATGGGCAAACTGTTTGATCTGGAAGCTTCCGGCTATTTCTATACCAGACTGCAGAATCCGACCAATGACTTTGTTGCCGCAAAGATCGCGGCACTGGAAGGGGGAACTGCCGCAATGCTGACATCCAGCGGGCAGGCTGCTTCGTTCTTCGCGGTATTCAATCTGGCATCGGCTGGCGATCATGTGGTTTCTTCCACTGCGATCTATGGCGGAACCTATAATCTGTTTCATGTGACCATGGCGCGCATGGGTGTTGAATTTACCTTTGTTGATCCGGACTGCAGTGACGAGGAACTGGAAGCTGCGTTCCGACCGAATACCAAATGTGTCTTTGGAGAAACGATTGCCAACCCGGCACTGACGGTGTTTGATATCGAACGGTTTGCCAAAGCAGCGCATTCTCACGGTGTACCGCTGATCATCGACAATACGTTTGCGACACCGATCAACTGCCGTCCGTTTGAGTGGGGCGCAGATATCGTCACCCACAGTACGACCAAATACATGGATGGTCATGATGCGACGGTAGGCGGCGTCATCGTTGATTCCGGTAAGTTTGACTGGATGGCTCACAAGGACAAGTTCCCGGGTCTGACCACACCGGATGAGTCCTACCATGGTGTCACCTATGCCGAGAAATTCGGAAAGGAAGGCGCATTTATTACAAAGGCAACCGCGCAGCTGATGCGGGACCTCGGTTCCATTCAGGCACCGATGAATGCCTATTTCCTGAATCTTGGTCTGGAGTCGCTGGCGGTGCGGATGGAGAGGCACTGTGCCAATGCACAGAAGGCGGCAGAGTATCTGGAAGCGCATGACAAAGTCGCCTGGGTCAATTATCCGGGTCTGCCTTCCAATAAGTACTATGAGCGGGCAAAGAAGTATATGCCCAATGGAACCTGCGGAGTCATTTCCTTTGGTGTAAAAGGCGGCAGAAAAGCAGCCGAGCTCTTCAT
>JAEEPV010000071.1 GCA_016284975.1 Solobacterium sp. | reverse complement strand
TTAAACAAAAAAACTGGATGATGCCGTAGATGAAATTCGCAATCGGTTTGGTGTCAACTCTATTAAGTCTGCTGCTCTCATGGGGAACTTGGCAATGGCGAACGACAAGTGTGAAACTGTGATTATGCCTAACCCCATGTACCAATAACGAATTAGGAGGGGGATCACGATGACTGAGAATTTCCACATGATTGATGATCTGGAACTGGAGGACACGAGCTTCACGAACAGGCAAGAAGCGGACGAGCAATCAAAGAATACACCGCAGAAATCGAAAACGATATATGTTCCCAAAGTGCAGAACATGGATAACTATTTCCTGAAGCATTACAAAAGCTATGTTCTGCAAGAACTGAATAAGCATCTTGTCGAGGGAAAACTTGACCAAATCATAGGAATCCCGGTGAAGTCCGAGAAGATTGAAGCCGGTGAGTGCTGTTTCCAGCGCTTCAATTATTGGCGCATCAACAAATCTGACTTCTGGATCGACATTGATCTTCGCGTCGAGCTTAGAATTGAGACTCCTGCCGGAATTGATACAGATTTTTACTGGTTCTTCGTCGAACTGTGGTTCAGCTTTGGTGACGATGAAGAAGAGTGCGTCTTTGAAACTATGGGACGCCTCGAAGATAAGCAAGAACATGAAGAGTGCTGGAAACTGGATAAATACCTCGTTCCTGTCCTTCGCCGGGACGAGATAGATAAGTATTCGGAGGCCATGTGGGAACAATATGATCCCGAAGCAGCCAAAGACCAGCGGCTTCGTAATCCTCGTGAACTGGCGAAGAAGATGGGATTGTCCATCACCAATATTCGTCTATACAAGCGTAACCATATCAAGGGGATCATCTTCTTCTGCGAAAGCACTGTTCTCATGCAGCCTGAACGCCTCCCAGGAGAACGCGAAGAAGTGCCTCCGCAGGAAATCACCATTCCTGCCATGACGATTGTGCTAAATAGCCATGCGGACAGCACCTATGATTATGATCTGGATATATACCATGAGTGCATCCATTTCGATTGGCACTATCTATTTTATCGCTTACAGGACATGCACAATAATGATACCAAGGAACTGAAAATGGTGAAAAAGACAGCCATCAATGACCGGGATTACAGTAACCCTATCGAGTTTATGGAAAATCACGCTCGGTATGGCAGCTACGGTCTGATGATGCCTGCTACATTCATGCGTGAAACCATAGAAGGGATATACAAAGACTGTTTTGCCAACAAGAGGAAGAATGGCACCTTTGACCATGATGGTCGGAGGTATGAAGTGGTGGGGCGAAGCATTGCCAGCGATTATATGCTTTCCAAATCTCGTGTCCGGGCAAGGATGCTTCAGTTGGGCTATTCTGCCGCAAGAGGTTCGCTCAATTATGTGGATGGCAGGTATATTACGCCTTTTGCGTTCTCCGAGACAGAAAACTCTTCGGGCAACGAAACCTATGTGATCGACAGGAAAACGATTGCCTTGCTGTATCAGAATGATAAACAATTCCGGAACATCATGCAATCCGGGCATTTTGCCTATGTGGATGGTCATGTGGTGCATTGTGACTCTACAAACCTCATTCACACTTATGACGGCACACGTTTGTCCGGTTGGGCCAACGCACATATAGACCGGGTCAGTCTGCGGTTTTCAAAGGTATATACCAAAGATCACAAATACGCCTACACCTTCGGGCAAATGAACAGTGAAGAAGCGCTGAAAAACTCCTTCAAGTTTTTGGATATGAATGGCAGCATGACGATTCAGGAGGCAGAACGGGCTAAAAACAAGCTCATGGAAGATATGCCCTCGTCTTTTCATGGTGCATTGTCTTACATTATGAAAGGCCGAATGACCGTAGATGAGCTTACAAAGCGCATCCCCATTTCAAGGAACACTTTACTTCGTCTCCGCACAGAAGAAAAGAAGAATTACAATCTGGATCAGATTATCGCAATCTGCATTGGCCTGAATCTCCCGCCCTGGCTTTCTGCAATCCTGCTGGAAAAAGCCGGTCTGACTGTGAAGCGGTATGGAACGTATGGATATTACGGTACGATCCTGGATTGCTTCTACATGGACACCATTCAGGAAGTACAGGAGTTTCTTCAAAAAAATGGCTATGAACAACTTATGCTGAATTTCAGCTAACCCCTCCTCCCAGCCCGGCTTCGTGCCGGGCTTTTTTTGTTTCCAACGCTGATGTGCGGCTTGAGTTGTAACAGAAAATTAACATATTTAATAAGTCCCAGTGACTGGGACTAAAATCCCCCCTTTTCGAGCCTTTTTCCCTGCATTTTTCCAGTTTATTACAGTGCATGACAGGCTTGAGCAGTCGAAAACACAGATAAATCAAGGCTTTCAGAATTATTAAGAACAAGATTTCCTTAGTCCCAGCCGCTGGTACTGACAGGCTGCTTTCAAAATGATATGCTTTACCCACGAAGCAGCAGGAACGCTTCCGCCACCG
>JAEEPV010000070.1 GCA_016284975.1 Solobacterium sp. | reverse complement strand
TTCTGCCGAAGCACTGCGGAAGATGAGTTCTGCGCCTGTCGAACGAAAGGAAAAGAGTGAATATCCTCACGCAGAATTCGTTAATTCCAACGGCCAGTGGATGGTTAAAGATGTCAACATCAACCGTGGCATTACAATTAACGGTGAAAAGATCTCCGGTCAGGCAAACATCAGTCTGTACGATGTGATCCGGATTGGTCAGACGATATTTGTCTATCTTCCCGGACGTCTGGTATACAATCTTGCCAGCGGAACACGCAAGAATCTGATCATCGATATTGCTGACCGTACAATCAAGACATCCTGGCATAAGAAAAAGACTCTTCTGAAAGACATCTCCCTGACGATCGAACCAGGACAGCTTGTTCTTCTGCTGGGTGGTTCCGGTGCCGGAAAAACAACCTTCATTAATGCCGTTACCGGATATGAACCTGCCAACGCAAAAGTGCTCAACGGCGGTGTAGACGTTTACGAAAACTACAAGGACATGAAGTACGAGATCGGCGTTGTTCCGCAGCTGGATCTCCTGCGTGGAACCGACACCGTATTCATGACTTTGTTCAATGCCGCAGAACTCCGTCTGCCGGACAATTATTCACCTCGTGAGCTTTATCAGCGTGTAAACGAAGTCTTGGCAGAATTTGGTCTTACCTCCCAGAAAAAGAGTCTGGTCAAGGATCTCTCCGGCGGCCAGCGCAAGCGTCTGTCGATTGCCTGTGAATATATCGGTGACCCTTCCCTCTTCATTCTTGATGAGCCAGACTCCGGACTGGATGGAGTCATCGCCCGTGACCTGATGGAACGCCTGCGTAAAATCGCTGACAGCGGAAAGATCGTCATTGTAATTACCCATACCCCAGATCGTGTTGTCGACCTGTTCGATCACATTATTGTTCTGGCAAAGGACTCCACCAAGACGGGACGTCTTGCCTACTATGGAACAATTGACGGCGCAAGGAAGTTCTTCGGAAAAGAAAAGATGGAAGACATCGTCAAATCCGTCAACACTCCTGAAGAAGGCGGTGAAGGACGTGCGGATGAACTGATTGCCACATTCGATGAAATGAGAAAAAAGGAGGAATCTGAAAATGCCTAGTTTCTCGGAAGAAAATCTTGAAAATCAGAAGCATACTGGTCGATTTGGTCAGATCTGGATTTACCTTGGAAAGCTGTTCCGTATCTTTCTTCACGAAAGAGGCTGGAAAGTATTCCCGATGGCTGCGATCGTATCCTTGATCGTTGCCTCCGTCTGCAATAACGTATTCGTTAACATGGAAGGAACCCAGGTTGGTGCGCTGGCATTTGCCTGTGTATGTATCTGGAATGGTTTCTTCAACAGTATTCAGTCGATCTGTAAAGAGCGTCCGATCATCAAGCGCGAACATCGTGCAGGCATGCACATCAGCTCTTACATGGCCGCTCATATGATTTACCAGGCATTCCTCTGCTTTGGTCAGACACTCATCCAGCTGGGGATTTACAAACTCTGCGGTTTCCCGTTTCCGGAAGCCGGTCCGGTATCCGGAAACTTCATTATTGATTTCGGAGTAACGCTGTTTATCATTACCTACTCTTCAGATCTCCTGGCCCTGATGGTATCCTGTATTGTGAAGGACACTACGACCGCCATGACGGTTGTTCCCTTCCTGCTCATCCTGCAGCTGATCTTCTCCGGTGTTGCCTTTGAACTTGAAGGCATTACTGATAAGATCTCTCAGTTCATGATCAGCCGCTGGGGCATCCGTTCAATCTGTACCGTAGCCAACTTCAACTCTCTGCATTCTATTTCCCTTTATGCGGCTGTCAACAAGCTGACGACCGTAAAGGAAGTAGGTCTGATCTACAAATATATTCGCAATTCCGAAATGTGGAACATCATCGGTGAAACTTCTACAAAGAATATGATGAATTCCGCCTATGAGTTCACCGCTTCCAACATGTGGCTGGAATGGGGCGTACTGCTTGGAATGGGAATCGTGTTTGCAATCATCGGAACACTCTTCCTGGAAGGAATCGACAAGGACAGCCGTTGATCTCTCGCAACACGTGCTATAATCATATGGCACGTGTTTTTTGCGCCTGTGGTGGAACTGGCAGACACGATAGATTTAGGATCTATTGCTTCGGCGTGCAGGTTCAAGTCCTGTCAGGCGCATTGTAAAACGGAAAGCGAAGGGTTCTGATCCTCAGATGTGAAAGGATCGGAACCCTTTTTTCTGATTTGGCAGTTCTTTACAGGGTTGAAGCATTTTTCAGGAGGCATGCAGTACATGGTAAAGTATTACATACAGGTTGGAAATAACTATGAGTGATAATGAAAAACGAGTATCTTTATTCATCAGCGGAGATGCAGTAATTCACGAATCTGTTTATTTGGACGCATTGCAGGAAAATAGCCAGTATGACTTTGACCGTCAGTTTCATTTTATCCGCGAAATGATTTCCGGCTATGATCTGAAATACTATAATCAGGAAACGATTCTCGGAGGAAAAGAACTTGGGCTTTCCGGTTATCCGACCTTTAACTCTCCCATTGAATTCGGAGAGTATATGACAGATATCGGATTCAATCTCATCTCAACTGCGACGAACCACTGCCTTGATATGGGAATGAAAGGCATACAGAACAGTTCTGCCTTTCTACGGTCAAAGTCCGGTGTTCTCACGGACGGAACTGCCGCTTCCTGGGAAGAAAAAAATACGATTGCCTCCATGGAAGTCAACGGAATAAACGTCGCGTTTCTTTCCTGGTGTCGATACCTGAACCATTACATACCTGAAACTCCGTTTGAAGTGAATTACTTTTACGGACATGAAGAGGAAATGCTGGCATGCATACGGCGTGCCAAAG
>JAEEPV010000069.1 GCA_016284975.1 Solobacterium sp. | reverse complement strand
TTATTTTATCCGGCGCTTCCGCCGCAAATACGGAATGTCCCCGAGGGAATACCGCTCCCACGGGTGCCAGAATACAAAAAGCCCGTAAATGAACTGCCCCACAAAAGTGGGACAGTCTAAAAAATCCAGGGCTTATCTTTTGTGATATTGAGAGAGCATTTATCCTGGGTGTATGTCGCTTCGCTGGCGGTCATGGCTGCAGGATCGGCACTTGTTGTTGCAGATACCCTGATCAGACATCATGTGCATGAACATCAGCACACTTTCACTCATACACATGATGGAACAACACATACTCATACCATTACACATACGCATGAACATAATCATTATCTGACGGATGATAAGCACGGCATCGGCATATATTAAGAGATTTGGAAAGACTGCCGGGGGCAATGCACACTTAAATGCCTGTTTGGCGCTGACTCATCTTCCTTTATCATGATGAGAACATAGATCCGATCTCATCAGATATCAGTCACAACAGACTGTCCCTGTTCAATATGAACAGATGCATCAGAGAAATACGGCAAATGACTGGGCGCCGATATGTGCTGTGTCAGCACTGCCGATCACAAAGACAGCTTTCTTTCCTGCCAGTTCTTCAAGAGACAGTGCTGCCCCGCTCTGCGAAGGATTGATGACAATCACCATCTCTCCCCTCTGATAAACAAACGGTCTGCCTTTTTCTCCGAGAATGACCTGGAAGTCTCCGTCTGCCTGCAGGTCCCTGTGGCTGTGACGGAAGGCAATCAGGGCTTTGTATGTATTGTAAAGAGAATCGGGATCTGCTTTCTGTGTGCTCAGTACCGGGGCATCTTCCGCAGAATCCTGCGGCAGGTATATCTGTTCCGGCTCTGCCTTTGAGAAACCGTAATTAGCAGAAGTATCCCACTGCATCGGGGTACGGCTGCCGGTCCGGTGGTAGCCGCCTTCCTTTGTTCTGACATCCAGATAGCGCATACCGATCTCATCTCCGTAATAGACAAACGGGACGCCGGGCATCGTCATCAGGAAACCGGCAAACAGTTTCATCTCCCTGTCCGAAAGCGTACGGGCCGGACGCGGTGTATCATGATTGCAGGTAAACATGGCAATATAGCCGTTTTCTTTTGTGGCATTGTATTTTGGCAGATAATCATTCAGGAAACGGGTAATATCCCCTTCGCCGTCTTTGCGGAAATAGCTGTTGTCCCCTCCTTCGGTTTCATAGTCACGAAGCAGGGTATTGTAGCCGTTGCCGTGATGGTCGAGATAGAAGTCCATATGGAACCCGCCGCCGTTGATGGCCTGTACGGGATTGGACCATTCGCTGACCAGGGCCGCTTCCGGATAGTCATGATCCAGCATATTGCGGATATCACGCCAGATGGCAGCTGTGGCACTTTTATTCTCATCATCGTTTTTGACAAGGGAGTCCGCCATGTCCACACGGTATCCGTCACAGCCCATATCCAGCCAGAAACGTATGATGTCCTTCAGAGCTTCCCTTGTCGCAAGAGCCTCTTTGGAATCCACCGCCGACATCCATTTTTCCGTCCGCTTCAGCCAGCCGTAATTCAGGGCAGGCTGGGAAGCGAAGAAGTTCAGCATATAGGCACCGCCTCTTGGCGTCATGCCGGAGATATACGGGTGATCTTTGATTCCTTCAAAGGCATGCCCTGTCCAGACATAGCGTCCGGAGTATTCGTTCTCCTCATCCTTTTTTGATTCCAGGAACCAGGGATGCCGGTCGGACGTATGCCCCGGCACCAGATCAAGAAAGACCCGGATGCCCATCGCATGTGCCTTTTCAAACAGTTCTTTCAGATCATCGTTTGTCCCATAGCGCGGGGCAACTTTTTTATAGTCACTGACATCATAGCCGCCGTCAAGAAACGGCGAATCAAAACAGGGATTGATCCACAGGGCATTGCATCCAAGTTTCCTGACCTCATCCAGTTTTGAGATGATTCCCTGCAGGTCGCCGATTCCATCATTGTTGCTGTCGTAATAGGACTGCGGATAGATTTCATAAAACACTGCATCTTTCAGCCATTCAGGCATTCGTCTTCCTCCTTCAGAATCTCTTCCAGATTCCTGCTGTATATGATCCTGACTTTTGCTGCAGGATCTGTTTCCTTCATCATTTCTGCTATTTTCCTGCGGCTGTATCCCCCGGTATTGATAAAGACACTGTCAATACCGCAGGCATCCGCAGTTCTGATATCACTGGCAAATTCATTGCCGATCATAACGGTATCTTCTTTCTGCAGATCATGCTTTTCCAGCAGCAGCATCAGGAAGGCAGGATCCGGCTTTCTGATGCCGTAATCACTGGAAATAAAGATATCGTCAAAGTATTCCGGCAGACCGAAGGCTTCCATTTCCGGTATGGTGAAGACCCGCTGGGCATTGGACAGCAGCCAGGTCTTCTTTCCCTGCCGTTTCAGTTCTTGCAATACCTTCTTTGTTTTCCGGTAGGGATGACAATACACCCGTGCCGCATTGCGGAACTGTACAGCAGTTTCTTCTGCCCATGCGCGGTCAGCCTTCCCTTCTGCCAGTCTTTGAAAGACATTGCATATATCAATTTCCGGATACGGGACATCCATCCGTCCCATCTCTTCACGGCAGTACCGGACATACTGCCGGCGCAGTTCGGACGGTCTGGAAAAGACACCGGCATCACGAAAGCGTTTCTGCATCACATACCATACCCTGATCCCGGTTTCATCGGTATGAATATCCAGCAGTGTTCCGTACAGATCAAAAATGTAATTCTGATACACACGATTACTCTTTCAAAACGGCAATTCCGTACGGCGGTACTGTCAGCTTTCCCTCCTGCAGGGAAATTTCCTCTTCTCCCGCCAGCAATACACCGGCAAGGGTCTGCTGCTTCAGAGCGGAAACATCAACGGTTTCACTCTGCCCGCCAAGATTCATAACAATGCATACTTCCGGATGAATGCCATCGCTTTTTGTATAGATGGCAATCTCTTCATCGGAAAGATCATCCCGCAGGCTGACGGTTCCGAAAGCCAGGGATGGAAATGCATTGCGCAGCTTTATGGCATTGCGGTAATAGCTGTAGACAGAATACGGATCCTTCATCTGCTCATCAAGCGGGGCAAATTTCATGGCAATGGTATCCATATTCGGCGGACCTGTGCAGATACCTGTCTGAGCGGTATCAGATCAGTACATCGGAGCCCGCTTGTTTTCATCCTTTCCGGGCCGTTTCATAGTCATCAGTTGAAAAGGATGACAGGTTGTTATAGTCCAGTGTTTCGGCTGTTTCCGAAACAAGCACACTTGGCACATCGATTTCCGCAAAGCGTTCCTCAAAATAATGAAGATTGCCGCCCAGGAAAATGAAGCCCTTCGGTTTTGCCTCGTTCAGTGTCTGAATGGCCGCTTCCACTTCATCAGCCATTTCATCAAGGAAAAAGACATTCGCATCTTCCCCGTTTTCTTTCAGATTCTTCTGCACTTCTTCCAGAAGCGCCTCAAGAAAATAATTGTTGGTGCCCTTGACCACAATCGTAACTTCTGTTGCGGTCATTTTTTTTATTGAGCAGATACATGCAGGCAGGTCATGGAAAGAACCGGAGATCAGCCGGGCGACATGGTACTGGTATCCCAATCATCAATCATGTGACTGCTTTAACTCTTTTGATGCCAGGCAGAACTTCTATCTTCACGTTTAACATAAGGCCAAAACAATGTCTTGATAACAACGTGAGCCCGTGCAGTCATGAATCAGTAACAGCACCGGCTCCGTTTTTTAATGTACTTCAGTAAGTACCGCAATACTGTAGGCGGGCATATGCAGAATTCCCTGATCTATCGTAATAGACTGTTCATCGGTATTCAGCACTGCCGCAAGATTCAGCTCTTCATTCAGTACGGTAAGATCCGCATCCCGGCTCTCATCCCGAAGATTCATCACGATCAGAACCGGATCCTCCCCTTCCCGATAACGGATAAATGCCGCAATCGCATCATCACTGATCCCGCCGGCTTCCGCGGTTGTCCCGCTCGCAATGACAGGAAATGCCTTGCGTACTTTGATGACTTCCTTAAACCAGTTATAGATGGAAAGAGGATCACTCATCTGCTCGGAAAGCGGCGGGAACTTCATGTCGACCTGATCCATGTACGGAGGTCCTGCGCAAAGATCCGGGTCATTTGGATCATTGCTCCAGTACATCGGAGCACGCTTGTTTTCGTCCTTCCCGGAGCCCTTCATTCCAATCTCTTCCCCATAGTAGACAAAGGAATTGCCGCTCATGAGAAGACTCATGGCATAGGCCATCTTGGTCTTTGGCCCGTTATCCTGCGGATAGAAGCCGGCGTTTCTTGCCATGTCATGGTTGGTATAGAAAGGCGCATCCACATAATTGGGATTGGATGCAGAGAAGGCTTCCTGGGTACTGAGCATCGCCTGCACATAATCCTTTGCGCTGTAAGCGTTGTTCAGAACAGAACGGATGATGCCTTCGGAATCCGCAAACGGGAAGTCAAACAGCGAATCGATCCCGCTTTCATAGAGGACCGCGATGGACCTTCGATCAGTCCAGGCTTCTCCCACGATATAGCAGTCCGGTTTGATCTCTTTGCAGGTATCAGTGAACCAGCGCATGAAATCCACATTGGATTCCGGATCGCCGGTATAGTAGCTTGTGACCGCATCGAGTCGGAAACCGTCTGCCCCTTTGTTCAGCCAGAAGGAGACGATATCTTTGATCTCATTGCGTACCGCTTCATTCGAAAGATTCAGATCCGGCATCTCGGACCAGAAGCGTGCCTCATAGTACCAGCTGGATCCGGCAAGCTGCGCATAGCCATCCTGCTGAGAATCCGAGAAGAGATAATACTCCGCATACGGGCAGACAGCTGGGTCCGGTTTACTGCCGGCAGGAAGCGAGCGGTAATAGGAAGCGGCTTCTTGGAACCAGGAATGCCCGGAAGCGGTATGGTTTACCGGAAGATCCAGGAGTACGCGCATTCCCCGTTCGTGACAGTCCTTCAGGAGTGCTTCATAGTCTTCCATTGTTCCAAACTGCGAATCAATCGCACAGTAGTCCTTCACATCGTATTTGTGATACGTATCGGAAGGATGGACCGGGGTCAGCCAGAGCTCATCAAAGCCAAGATCCTGAATGTAATCAAGCTTGGAGCGGATCCCGTTGAGATCCCCGATCCCGTCCCCGTTGGAGTCACAGAACGAATAGACAAAGATCTCATAGGTGGTACGGTAATGGTCTTCCCGGGTAACCGGTTCAAGATCCTGATTGAACGCAGCCATCTGCACAGAAGAAACAGCAGACTCACGTGTGTCTGCTGTTTGAATCGTGCATCCGGAAAGCATAAGAAGCATCGCTGCACCCGCAGCAATCACCCCTTTTTTCCGTGCGGTCATCATCCCTTGACCGCTCCGGACATGCCTTCGACGTAGAAGCGCTGCATGAAGATAAAGAGGATCGCGATCGGAATCGAGATCACGACCGCGCCAGCCGCGAAGCAGGTATACCACTGATAGATATACTCCTTCTGCAGCATGTTCCAAAGGCCGATGGCTACCGTGAACTGATCGGAGTTGGCACGGCATAATACCTTGGCGAAGATAAAGTCGACCCATGGTGCGATAAAGGAAGTCATGACGGTGTAGATGATGATCGGCTTGGCAAGCGGCATCGTGATCTTGGTGAATACCTGCCAGTTCGTCGCACCGTCGATCACCGCAGCTTCATCGATCGAGCGGGGAATCGTATCGAGATACCCTTTTGCGATCTGGAAGCCAAGACCCGCACAGGCGGAATAGACAATGATAAGACCGATGCGGATCGCGGATCCTTCTGTAAGACCCATCGCCTTTAAGATGAAGTACTGGGCGATCATCGTCATAAAGCCCGGGAAGAGTCCAAGGATCATGGCGAGGTTCATGTACGGCTTACGGAACTTGAAGCGCATCCGGCTCAGAGAATACGCAACCGACAGGACGAAGAAGGTGCTGATGATGCAGCAGACGATCGCGATGATCAGCGTATTCATGAACATCTTCGGGAAATTAAGCACGTTCCGATCCGTAAAGAGCTTGATGTAGTTGTTCAGCGTATAGCCCTGGGGAAGGAAGGTGTTCGTGTAAGCACCCGGCTCCGCCCTAAAGCTTGTCAGTACGATCCAGAAGATCGGAAGCAGCCAGATGAAGGCAAGCACCGCAAGCAGGATGTGGACCAGAAGATTCACGATGCGCTTGCGAAGACTTGGTTTGTTATACTTCTCGTTATTCATCACATGAACGCCTCCTCATTCTTGTAGGAACTGGAATTGCGGTAGGTAATCAGGGTCACGATCGTAAGGATCACGAAGGTCATGATTCCGATGACCGCACCGAGGTTGTAGTACT
>JAEEPV010000068.1 GCA_016284975.1 Solobacterium sp. | reverse complement strand
TGCCTCAACTGTTCCAGTGCGCTTGCCTGCCGCACCGGCTGCCATCAGACCAAAGCCGAAGAATTTCACGATCAGCTGTACTATATCCAGTCCAGCCCGGTATCGCTCCGTCTGCCGGACGGCAGCTCGTACGATGCGGTGCTTGAACTTGTGCATATTGAAAAAGAGGAACATCTGCACGGAAACGACCGGGAAGCGGAAAATGTCGGCAGCCGTGCAGCGCAGTATTTCGCACACCATGACGGTATGACCGATACTCTCAATGCGGAAGCCTTCTATGATGCCTGCCGAAGAAAGATCATAAGCAGACCGGATGAAAAATGGGTCATGATCACCTCGAACATCATGAATTTCCGCTTTGTGAACACGCTGTTCGGACATATGAAGGGCAATGAGGTTCTGGTGCGCACCGCCTCTCTGCTGAAACGGATCGCCGAACCGGCAGACGGACTCTGCGGAAGACTCGGCAGTGATCAGTTCGCCGTGCTGATACCGAAAGACAGATATAAAGAACTGTCACTTCTGAACACAAATCAGATCCTTGCGAATGCGTTCAGCAGCGGTGTCTATACATTCTGCATCCACTTCGGAATCTATGAGATCGATGATGAGACCGCACCGGTCTCCGTCATGTGCGGGCGGGCGAACTCTGCCCTGCGCATCATCCGCGAAGATCTTTCCCGCATTGTTTCGTATTACAACGAAGAAATAAGAAACCGCCTGCTGCAGGAACAGACCGTGATCAGCAGTTTCGAAGAAGCGCTGAACGAGAAACAGTTCTGCATGTATCTGCAGCCGATCTCTGACAAAGACGGAAAGCCGATCGGCGCGGAAGCCCTTGTCCGCTGGCACAAGCCGGACGGTTCTGTCATCATGCCGGGCAGTTTTATCGAAACACTGGAAAATGCCGGTCTCATCCATAAGCTTGATCTGTATATGTGGGATCTTGCCGCAAGGCAGCTGCGCAGCTGGAAAAACACCCCGCTTGATCCGCTGTTTCTTTCCATCAATGTATCAGCCCGGGATTTCTACAGTCTGGACGTGCTGAATGAATTCACCGCTCTTGTCCGGAAGTATGACATCGACAGCGGAAAACTTCGGCTTGAGATCACCGAAACCGCACTGCTTACAGACACCGTCAAAATTAATGAGATCGTTACAGCGCTTCAGAAACAGGGTTTCATTGTGGAGATCGACGATTTCGGAACCGGCTACTCTTCGTTAAGCATGCTGAAGGATATCCGTGCGGATGTTCTTAAAATCGACCGGAGCTTCCTGCGGGAGATCGAGCATAATCCGCACAGTTCTCGCCTCCTGCAGGCTATGATCGGTCTTGCAGAGAACCTTGGAATGGATGTCATCACCGAAGGGGTGGAAAATGAACAGCAGCTGAATGTGCTCCTGAAAATGGGATGTTCACATTTCCAGGGATACTACTTCTCCCGACCTGTCATAATCGCCGACTTCGAATCAAAATACACTCAAAACTGACGAAACCCGTCCTGTCTTTCAACAGTCCGTAAATTGATATACCCCGGCAGCTGCCGGGGTTTCCTTTTGTTGAAAGAAAGTACAGAACTACCGTTTCTGACAACATGCATTAAATCATGCATGTAATAGAATTATTTATATAAGACGCGCTCTGCGCCCTTTTTGTACGCTCTTCAGCTGCAGTTATGTGCTGCATGTCCGCAAAACTCCCCAGCCGCCTGAAGTCCCTTCACTGGTATTTTGGATCATTCGCTTCCGACGCCTAAAGGAGAATTTCTTATGAAACAATCAAAATCCGGCACTTCAATCAGTGTAAAGCTGTATCTGTTTATTACGCTCACTGTTCTGCTGACTGCACTTGGCATGGCAATCCTCTCCTACCGGATCAATGCCGGACAGATCGACCGGTATTACAAGGAAAGCGCCTATGACTCCGCAGTGAACTTTGCTTCACTTGTGGACGGAGATTATCTTGCAAAACTGCGTGCCGCCGCGGAATCCGAAGAGTTTCAGCGTATCCGCGAAGCTGCAGAAGAAGCAGATGATGAGCAGATGATACAGGAATACCTTGAAGCGCACGGTCTTTGGGAAGGCTATACCGAAAACAGGAATAAACTCATCAAATATCTGGGCAATATGAGTGCCATAAAATATCTGTACATCATCGCCATCGGCGACATGGATGCACTTTATGACATGTATCTTATTGATGACGATGAGAATCCGATCTATGAAACCGGATATTACGAAGAGCGCGAGCCGGAACTTCGCGGGATTGATTTTACAAAGACCGTTGAACCGACGATCTCCACCGGCGACTGGGGATGGCTCTGTTCAGCATACGCCCCGGTATACGATTCCTCCGGAAATCTCGTCTGTCAGATCGGCTGTGATTATTCGATGGATGAAGTCATGGCGGAACGGCACCGCGCGCTGCTCTACATTATTCTTACAGCGATCGGCCTCACTCTGATCGTTCTCATCGGCGCCGGTGTGCTGATCAACCGGACCGTGATTCATCCGCTCGACAGTCTGACTGCAGAGATGACGAAATTCCGACCGACGGTCAACGCATCTTATACGGAAGCAGGTGTTGCAGATCTCGATATCCGCAGCCGCGATGAGATCAATGAACTGTACAGCGGAATCCGCACCATGCAGATGAGCATCGTAGACTATCTGAATGACCTGGACACCCTGCAGAAAGATAAAGAGCGGGCGGAGGAAAGCATTCGTTCCCGTGATGAACAGATCGGACAGATCTCAAAGGAAGTGTATGTGGATGTTCTGACCGGTGTCGGCAGTAAAGCTGCGTATACCAAAAAGGCAGACGAACTCAATGCAGGCATCACCGCAGGAAACCGGGAGTTCGGCATCATCATGGTCGATATGAATGATCTCAAGATGATTAATGACACTTACGGTCATAAAAAAGGCGATGAATATATCAAAGGCTGCTGCAGAAAGATCTGTGATACCTTCAAGCACTCCCCGGTATTCCGCATCGGCGGTGACGAATTCATCGCAGTCGTTCAGGGACAGGATTTTAAGAATCTGATTGCTCTGACAGGAGCGCTGAAAGACACCTATCGGAATACTTCCGCCGATCATGACGTCAGCCCGTGGGAACGTTATTCCGCCGCCGTCGGAACTGCAGTCTGCACTTCAGCGGATCAGTCGGCTGAGGATGTCTTCAAACGCGCGGATGACGCGATGTACCGAGACAAGAATCTGTATAAACAGTCCTTTGGCAGTTACCGCTGATTATTTGCTGGATATCAGGAAGATAATTCCGGTTTCTGTAATTCGGATGTGAACTCAAACTATTCAGATTATCTCATGTAACAGCAAGGTACATGCAGGCATTCACGAATCTTCAGACAGTTCAAACAGCATGCAAGACAGCAGGAATTACCATTTGCGGCATGAAATCCGGTAATCGGACAATGTATTTGGATTGTATAAAAAAGGTGTGAGATAATAAACGCAGAGAATCAGGATTCAGAGAAAGAGTTTCAGTTCTCACAGATATAAGGCAGACCGCTGTTCTTTCTGCCGATTGAAAACCCATCTTTACTGCACACGGTCCGCCGGCAGGCGGGCATATATTTTCTATTTACCTGTACTCCAGGAAGAGGAGACGAATTTTGATGAAGCCTGCAGAATTCTGCAAAACAGTGATCACGGCATTTCTGCTTTGCTCGGCATCGCTTTCTTTTTCTGCATGTTCACCGGAACACAGGATATTCTCCGAAGATACGGAAATGATGCCGGAAGAAGATACTTCGCATTTTCTTGTTGCCGTGGAAGATGAGCCGGATACGGTGGATTTTCAATGCACTACGATT
>JAEEPV010000067.1 GCA_016284975.1 Solobacterium sp. | reverse complement strand
GTTCATTCCAGAAAGAACAACCGTTACTTCCGGCTGATTGTAAAGCCAGCGCAGACCCCATTCTGCCGGACTCCAGTTATGTCCGCTCGCTTCCATGGCTTTCTTCGCTCCTTCCGGCATCATGTTCACGAGCTTTCCGCCCCGCAGCGGCTCCATGATCACAACCGGAATTCCCTTTTCGTAAGCTGCTTTGAGACCGTCTTTTCCGGCCTGTGTCACTTCATCCAGATAGTTGTACTGAATCTGGCAGATATCCCAGTCATAGTCATTCAGAACTTTCAGGAAATTGTCAGTGTTGCCATGATAGGAAAATCCGATATTCCGGATCGCACCGGATTCTTTTTTCTCTTTGATCCAGTCCAGAATTCCGACTGCCTTCAGTTTCTCCCACATCGCAACATCGGTTACGTGATGCATCAGATAATAATCCACATGATCCGTACGCAGACGGGCAAGTTCTTCATTAAAGTACCGGTCAATCGCAGCTGCACTGGAAATCAGATACTGCGGCAGCTTTGTCGCAATGTTGATTTTGTCCCGGATATGATTGCGTTCAAAGATTTCACCGATCGCAGCTTCACTTCCTGGATATACATAAGCCGTATCGAAATAATTCACGCCATTGTTGTATGCGGCCATGATCTCGCGTTCCGCTTTGTCGATATCAATTGCATTTCCCTTTTTGGTAAACCGCATACATCCAAACCCAAGGATGGACAGCCTATTTCCATTTTTGTCTGTTCTGTATTGCATTGTTTTTCTCCATCATTCTGTTATCAGAATAGCATCCCATACCGGGTGGTCCTATTGTTTTGCCCGAAACCAATATCGCCAGTATTTCAATTCCGCCTGAACTGTTCCAGCCGCAATAAAAAGATGTTCTCATTTCTTACAGAGCCCGGTTCAAACAGGTTCATGCACTACAGGTTTTCCATGGTTTCCGCAAATTCTTTCAGATAACGTTCTTCTTCAGCAGCCACAAGAGGTTTATACTGCTCAAGTTCAGCACCGGAAAGAACTCGTGAACAGATCCAGTCCAGCTGCGATACTGCTTTCTCGCTCTTTAATACAATCTGAGAATACTCCGGTCCTGCCAGCAGCAGTTTCAGTGAATCTTCCCTGCTCAGCATTCCGCTTGTGATAACGCCCATCGTATCAAAGATCGTATCATTCGCAATCGGACCGATAATGACATCCGCATCCGGATACAGATCGGGCATGCGGTTCCGATTGCTGTAGATATAATCAAACCATTGTTGATTGCGCTTGAAATACTGAATCGCAAGGCCGGTCGAATGCAGTACATACTGATTTACGATCGTATCGGATCCTTTTTTCTCTCGTGCCCAGCGCAATGAAAAATCTGAATCCACAGTGGTATAAAACCCCTGCCCGAAGTCCGCATTCACGCGTCCGTAATGCACATCCGGCTTCCGGATTTCATCATAGCCGGTATGGTACAGAGTGATTTCATCAGATAACTTGTTCATATATCTTATCGCAAATAATCTTCCCGCATCGGTGTTAA
This sequence comes from Solobacterium sp., assembly GCA_016284975.1. GTDB lineage: Bacteria > Bacillota_I > Bacilli_A > Erysipelotrichales > Erysipelotrichaceae > Bulleidia. Next base: position 5,378 of record JAEEPV010000067.1, on the reverse strand, counting down.
GATATCCAGCAATATGCTTGCTTCAAGGAAGAGTCATACATGCATAATAACGTCTTCTATCAGCTTCATATTGTCTGCATGGACAGTTCCTGTTTTATCACTGATCGTAAACTGTAATGTTCCGGATACCACAGAAATGATCTGTGTCAAAGGATGCGGTTGAATGGATTGATACAAAGAAAGGCATAAATGAAATACCATAATCGAAAGCAGGGGATAAACTGCTTGGTGCATATTTCTTTGGGAGTTAACACATAGCTTAAAAACTATAACAACGCCTTAGGATGGCGAATTCAGAGGGTATCGATATTTTGCTCAGATCGATAATACGTAGTGCTTTTACCGATGCCCTCTCGTATCAGTTCTCCGTATTCCGTCATCTTACGCAGTGCACCTTCAATGGAGCTGATGCTGAGGGAAGGGCACAGCTTTCGAATATCCTGTTTGGAAAATCTGCCATTCAGTGTCTGTGCTGCCATCTGCACGGTTTCCAGTGCAGAATGCTTGTCCTCAACAAGTGATAAACGCTCTTCAAAATCTTTACAGGCAGAAGAAATGATGTTCAGGTGGTATTTAATGAATGGAATTGGATTGTCGGTACCTTCATGCCATCCGTCTATCGACTCAAACAGGACATCCCTGTAAAGTTCCGGGTTTTCTGCAATTTTAGCTTCCAGAGAAATATACTTGCCGGCAAGAAATCCGTTTTTGTACAGCAGTAATGACAGTAATAACCGGCTCATCCGGCTGTTGCCGTCATTGAACGGATTGATACAGAGAAAATCACGGATGAATACTGTAATCGCAAGCAGAGGGTCAACCTCTTTACGGTCGATTACCCGGTTAAATTCTGCACAGAGTTGTTCCAGCATTACCGGTGCTTCGGAAGGAGAAGCGGTTGTGAAATATGAAGAACTCTTACCGGACGGGTTTGTATCGAAATAGGTCTGAATGTTCTTGGTTTTACCGGCATGTGAATCTGTTGTATGACTGAAGAGGATCCGGTGCAGCAACAAGATATAATTCGGTACGATCGGAACCGCATCATAGCTTTCATAAATGATTTCAAGCGCATCCCGGTATCCGGCGATCAGCTCTTCATTGCGGTTTCTTGGTATGGCATTATCTGCGACCAGCTGTTTGATGCGGTTGTTTGATGCACGGATGCCTTCCAGGGCATTGGATGCTTTTGTGCTCTGTATTTTGGCAATATCGGTCAGCTTTTCCAGTTCCTGTGACTTCTGTTTCAAAAAGATTTCCTGTCTGCCGGTGGTCTTGTAAATCGCTGAAAACAACCTGAGCGTTTCGGTATCCCATTTCCGGTCATTGATCAATGAGTAATTGAATTCTCGCATCTCATCCTCCTGAAAATGCAAAAACGATAATGATTCCCTTAATCTAAGTATAGTATTAAGGGAAAAATTTAACAATCCTCAATTCGAAAACAGAATAATTCAGGAATGAAAAATTTTGCATTTTCTTTTCAACATACCTTGACAGATAAGGTATCTAGAATTATGTTATAGATGAACAGAGAGGTGAATGACATGGAAAACAAAGTGATCAAAAACACCAAGACAAATAAAAAACCGGTAAATACAGCCAGCTTTAACCAGAAGGAGTTCAATGCCAATAAAGACTTTTACTCCTGCTGCTACAGCGGCATTCAGTTCTATTATCCGACACAGAGCACCCGGTAAGTATCATGGCTGGCATTGCATCTGACATGATACGGGGAAACACCGATACGATTTTGTTACGGTTTCTCTGTGAAAAAGACAGTTATGGCTATGAGATCAACAAGCAGATCCTGAAGCTGACGGATGATCAGTATGGCCTGAACGAAGCAACCCTCTATACCGCATTCAAGCGGCTGGAGAAAAACGGTTATATCACTTCTTACTGGGGTGATGAAAACAGCGGCGCACGGCGCCGCTATTATACAGTTACGGAAGCAGGCAGACAGGCATATCAGGAAAGCTGCCGGGAATTTCATAATGCAAGAGTATTGCTGGAAAGGCTGATTGGAGATGGAACGGATTAAGGCAAAACTGGATCAATGCTTCGATGAGTTTGTAATGAGTGAAGAACTTAAAAACCTGAAGGAAGAAGTTCTTGCGAATATGACAGATCATTATGCAGATCTGATTGCTCAGGGAGAACCCAAAGAAACGGCAGAGCAGATCGTTCTGGAGTCCATGGGAGATATCCGTGCACTGCTGCGGGAGATCGGAGCGGTAAAGAAAACCGAAGCTGCATATCGGTTTGATCCGTTTGGTTCCGACTCGATACACGGGTTTACTGACTCGGTGAATTCCCTGTTCAACAATCTGTTCCAGGAACGGGAAGAAAACGGTATCCGGGAAGAGGTATATGCGAATATCGGGAAGATTGAAATCACTGGTATGAGTATGGATATTCATCTGAGTCCGTCACAGGATGAGATGGTATATGTTCGGGCAGAAGGGAATCTCGATCAGATCACCATGGATGTAACAGATGATACGCTTATGATCAAAGAGCTGAGAAGCGGTAGGATCTTCCAGAATGGAATTGATGTATTCCTGCAGATACCGGAACATCTGCATTCTGCAGATATTCAGGTGCTGTCAGGAGATCTTACGGCAGAGATGGTAAATCTGGAATCCATCCGGTTCCAGAGTACCAGCGGGGATCTTGAGATCCGTCAGGGTTCAGTAAAAGATCTGGCCGTTAAGACCACCAGCGGAGATGCGTATATCCGTCTGAAGGATATTCATCGCTTTTATGCCGAACTGGCAAGCGGCGATGTGGATATCCGGTGTGACAATGCAGGGAGTCTTGCCTGCGCATGTCAGAGCGGAGATATCGATGCCGAGATCAAAGAGACATTTGATTCAATTCAGTTCAAAACGGTCAGCGGAGATGTATCGCTGAAGATGAAACATCCGGAAGCAGTCCGGGCTGAACTGCGGACCATGTCTGGTTCGATCGATTCGAGCGTACAATCGGTTGAAGAAGGAAACGAAGTCAGTATCCAGACGATCAGCGGAGATATCCGCGTTCGATAAGAAAAACCACAGGGCAGAGTGCCCTGTGATTTTTATTCATGCGGATGTGCTGAAATATAATCTGTTAATCCCGGCACAAACTTCGTCTTTCTTCCCAGACCGGTACGATAGATGTAAGAAGTACCATCATATTCGTCATAGTTCGGGAAAGCATCTTCCATCATCTGTTTTGATGCGTCATTCAGAGGAACAATATAATCAATCTTTACCCCATCCTCACGAATACCGACGCTTGCGAAAAGGAGATCTACATCTTTCTGTGCGCAGGCTTCTTCTGCAATATTCTTCATCCTTGAACTAAGATCTTTTGATGTTTCTTCATTCAAAGAGTTGATCTGTCCGATACCAAAGGTTACAGTGCCCACCTCATATTCTTTGTAGTCGGAAAACAGGATTTCCAGATCGGTCATTCCTTCATAGGAAAAACTCTTTTCATGCAGTATTTTAAACAATGCTTCGATATCGGATACACCAGCGATCTCTGCAAGAGCGGGTATCGCTTTGCGGTCTGCATCGGTCGTTGAGGTAACGGTCAGATTAGAAGTATCCGAAAGGATTGCAGAAAGCAGTATGTAGGCAGTTTGCTGATCGATTTCCAGCCCGTAATTCAAATAATCCAGCCAGACGATCGTTGCGGTAGCACCAATTGGTCTTGCCTGATAGACAACCTGATGACCGGTGTTCAGCGTACCGACACCATGATGATCCAGAACGCCGATTACATGGGCATCTTCCATATCATTCGCAGCCTGGATATATTCACTGTGGTCGACCATAAATACCGTCTCTCCGGCAGCACTTTCCAGTATCTCCGGCATTTCCACGCCAGCCTGTTCCAGAATATAAGCGGTCTCATTGTTTACTTTTTCCGTAATATTCGGTACCGCATCATATCCCAGCATGTTCAGCAGTCTTGCATAGGCAATGGCTGAACATACCGTATCGGAATCCGGACTCTTATGTCCGATTACATGGATCGTTCCCTCCGGGCTCATATGCATTACGGATTCCCGGTTCAGTGCCTGCAGTTCTTCCATTACCGATGAAGTGTCTGCTGTTGGTTTGTTAACACCTGCGTTTCCGGTAAAGTAACCCAGTACTGCGGTAATGCAGAAGGTGATTATCAGTAACGGTAAATACTTGGTTTTGTTTTCTGTCATAACGGTTATCTTCCTTTCGTTAAATCGATGTTCTTATGCCGGAATGTCTTCCAGTGCGCAATCATAGGCGTTCTTTGTATGCTGGTCAAACAGTACCCACATAACAAGATCAAACGCATCCGGATGTTCACTGACATAGTTCCTTACAGCGGATACAGCGGCTTTCGCGGCTTCATCTACCGGATAAGAATATACTCCGGTTGAAACAGAAGGGAACGCGATACTGCGTATCCCGTTTTCTTCTGCCGTCTGCAGGGATCGGGTATAGCAGCTTTTAAGTAAATTCTCTTCGTTATGGCTGCCGCCGCTGTAGATCGGCCCAACTGTATGAATTACATACTTACAGGGAAGGTTATATGCCCCGGTGATCTTTGCGTCACCGGTATCACATCCATGTAATGTTCTGCATTCTTCCAGAAGCTGCGGTCCGGCTGCATGGTGTATTGCGCCGTCCACTCCGCCGCCTCCCAAAAGGCTACGGTTCGCGGCATTGACGATCGCTTCGACTTCTTTCACCTTTGTAATATCACCAAGAATGGTTTTGATTATCGTATTGCTCATAGGTTTTCTGCTCCATAGCTATAAATCCTGCAACAGGATCTTTATGTATTAAGTTATACTACAGGTCATCTTTCCAGTAGCAATAAAACAATATTTTACAGATCACGCACACAGCAGATTTTTCATACCGTACGGGGAAACGTAATGATGGGATGTATATTAAATATATTTATTTCATATATTGTCAGATCGGTTTTGAGTGGATAGACTATAAGATGCAAAAGGCAAAGTTGTTTTTCTTTGCCTTTAATAAAGAATCAGCAAAGCAGGTGAAAGCCTGTGACGCAAAGCTACAGGGACCGGAAAGTCAGCCAGCTGCAAGTATTTAACACCAGTAAAGGCGCACTTTCTGTATCCATATAGAGAAGTGCGTTTTTTGCACAGAAGGAGATGGTTATGAAGAACAAAAAGACCTTGAAAGCTTTGGCTTCATTATTCTTAGCAATCGGAATGAGTGTTTCAGGTATTCCGGTATATGCAAATGAAGACGATACTCAGGGGATAAATAATACTCCTGCAGGAGAATCAGGAAATCCGAATCCTGAAAGCAATGTGAATAATACTGAAAATACGGAAACCATAATGAGTGTGTATCCGGAAGGAGCAG
>JAEEPV010000005.1 GCA_016284975.1 Solobacterium sp. | reverse complement strand
GGCCGATCTGACTGTATGCCTACAGCAGAAAGGCCAGGAACCACTGGTGCTCCTGACCTCTTAATCATATGTTTGATGATGTTTATCTTCCTACTATGATCAGGACCAGTTCGTTCCTGATTTCAGAATAGAAAAAAAGGACAGCCGGAGCTGTCCAAACGAATTTCAATCAGACGTGCAGTTTTGGAAATACATCCGAAAAGCTTGCCTGGATCAGAAGGTCTGCCTGTGAGTCATACGGCGTGACATCCCGGTTGATCAGAATAAGGTGTTTGCCGCTGAAGTAATTGATCAGACCGGCTGCCGGATAGACGACCAGTGACGTACCGAGAACGATCAGTACATCGGCGCTCTGGATCGCCGCAACAGCACCGTTGATAACAGGCGTACTGAGACCTTCTTCATACAGTACGACATCCGGTTTTACGATTGCGCCGTCTTTCGCACAGCAGGGGATTCCCTTGCTGTTTTTAATGTATTCCGCATCATAGAATGCGCCGCAGCGGGTGCAGTAATTGCGCATTACGCTGCCATGGAGCTCATAGACGTGTTTGGAACCGGCTTTCTGATGAAGACCGTCAATGTTCTGGGTTACGACCCCGAGCGACTTTCCTGCATCTTCACAGGCCGCCATGAATTTATGCGTGGCATTTGGTTCGGCATCGAGATTCAGCATCTTATCCTTGTAGAACTCCCAGAATTCCTCCGGCTTTTCGACGAAGAAATGATGACTGACGATCTCTTCCGGCGGATATTTGTATTTGAGATGATACAGTCCGTCCTGTGAGCGGAAATCCGGGATGCCGCTGTCGGTGCTGACGCCGGCACCGGTGAAGAAAACGATGGCATGTGCTTCGTCAATGATCTCCTGAAGCTGTTTGATTTTTTCGTCCAGTGTACGCATGGAAGTTCCTCCTGTTATCTCTATTTTAGTTCTTTCCGATAGTTCTGACAGATGGAATCTGCGATTTCCAGCAGCCGGGTGATCAGCTCTTTCGGAGCCTTAACGGTGATGCGGTCGTAAAACATCAGGATCCACGAAATAAGGGTGGGACTGAGGGAACTCTTCAGGTTGACCGTAAAGGTATTTTCGCCAACGGCAGAGATCAGAACATTTTTGCCAAACTGGTCAAAGATGATCGGAACCATGGAACTCTCACATTCCAGCTGCACGGTAACCGGATCCCCGCGGTACATCTGAAATGACGTCTCTGCCCATCGCTCTGCGTCAAACCGCACCGGCTCTTCCGGCTCGTCAGCGATGGTGAGAGAATTCATTTTATCGATCCGGTAATTGGCAAAACTGTCATGCTTACGGGAATAAAACACGCAGTAGTAACGGCCGCTGTTTTCCATGACCGCAACCGGCAGCAGACGATAGACTGCCTTGCTGCGGCGGTATTGCTTTTTGCGGGTGATCGTCAGATCGTAGTAACAGAATTCCACCGGAAGGGATCTGGAAGCCGCATGAAGCAGTTTTGAAATGAGATCGAGCACTTCATCGTTGTCGGTCTTGTTCTGATGTGCGGGCACTTCCGGCATCAGCTCCTGCTCGAACGGACTGAGACAGGCTTTCAGTTTCCGGTTCATTTCACCCGATACTCTGGCGGAAAGGGAATAGGAACTGTTCACCGCATCGATGAGCACCCTTATCTCAGAAGAAGACCAGGGGCGTTCAATGTAATAGCCATTTTGTCCGTCTGCCCGCGTATAGCGGATGTCATAACCGTAACTCTGCAGAGCGTGAATGGATTTATAGACTGCCTTGCGCTCGGCAGGGATGTTTCTGTCCTCAAGGAAAAGAACCAGATCATTCATTGAAATACAGTGATTCCGGTCAGTTTGTTCATTCAGAATACTTAAAATCGCAAACGTTCTGGCGATATGTCCTGCAACGGGATTCATTTCTTTTTTATTGTACCATTTTTGGGACAGTGAATCCGTATCTTCCGACTACGATAACAATGGAACAGGAGGAATGGAAGATGGAATACGGGAAACGATTTATGGTGAATGAGGCAATCCTGCTTCTTTCATACGCTTATGCGGTCAGCGGGTATTCCCACGCAGCGGCACTGTTCGGTATCTGCAGCGCATTTCTTGCCGTCTTATGGCATTCAGCCGGGCGGTTTCTTAACAACTTTCACCGGATCATCTGCTTTACGCTGATCCAGATTCCATTCATTCTGGCTTCCGGTCTGTCCGGTGAGATCGAAACGATCGTACTGCTTGCCTTCTGCAATACCGTCGTTTCGATTCTCTGGATGGAAAGTTCGCTGCGCGCATTGCGGGAAACCATGATGATCCTGCTGATCAGCTTCTGGGTCTTCGTGCTGCTGTCCCTTGCGATGCCGGTGCCGGCAGAGATCTTCCTGATGGGCAGAATTCTGCCAAGGGCCGCATCCCTGATGCTGGTACTTCTGATCTTCATGCCGGTGCTGTGTGCGTATTTCATCCGCATGCACCGGAGAATTCTGAAATGATGCATTCCTGCCGCTGAGGCATATAATTAAAGCTATGACAGAATGGCTGATCAGACATTTTATTAAAAACTATGAACAGACCGAAGAACGGTCTGTTCGTCTTGCATACGGGACACTGGCCGGTGTGGTAGGCATTGCCTGCAATCTGATGCTGGCGCTGGTAAAGCTGATTACCGGTATTCTCTCATCTTCTGCGGCTGTTATTTCCGATGCCGTAAACAATCTTTCGGACTGCATATCCTGCATCATCACAATGTTCGGAAATAAAATTGCTTCCCGTCCTGCTGATAAGGATCATCCTTTCGGCCATGGACGGATGGAATATATTGTTTCCCTGATCATCACTGCCATTATCTTTTCGGCCGCATTTGAGCTTTTGAAGGAAGGCATTCACCGCATCCTGCATCCCACAGAGCTTCATATCACGCCCGTAATGCTGGGCATCCTGGTTATAACGGTGCTGGTGAAATACTGGATGAGCCGTTTCAACCAGACACTGGGGGAACGGGTGAATCATACCGGTCTGTTAGCTGCTTCAAAGGATTCCCTGAATGATGTTCTGGCAACATCCGGAACGATTCTTTCCCTGATTCTTTCCAAACTGCTTCCAAATGTGCCGGTGGATGGAATCACGGCAAGTCTTGTGGCATTGTATGTATTCAAAAGCGGATATGAACTGGCAAGCGATATCATCGGCAAACTGCTGGGAGAAAATGCCGATAAAGCGCTGGAACAGAAGATTACCAGGATTTTGAAAGACGAACCCGAAGTAAAGGGATTTCATGATCTTGTTATCCACGACTACGGTCCCGGTACCCGGATGGGGAGTGCCCACGTGGAACTGGACGCCCGTCTCAGCCTGATGGAAGCGCATGCGATCATAGACCGCTGTGAAGAAAAGATCCTGCAGGAATGTGAACTGATGCTGACGATCCATCCGGATCCGCTGGAAGAGGATGAATCGGTTTCCTCCTGGAAGCGTTTTATGGAAACAATACTCCATGCAAAAGACCCGGAGATCAGTGTTCATGACTTCCGCATCCGGCAGGAAGAAGACGGAATCCTGCTGCAGTTTGATGCGGATATCGGATATGAGTGTGCATATTCCAATAAAGATCTTTTGAATACGGTAAAGCTGGCGCTGGCGGACCGGAATCCCCCGGTTCGCTGCCGGATCACGTTTGACAGAGGACATGTCAGTGAAACCCTTGAATAACCGAAAACTGCGCGGCAGTCTGCTGTTGATGATCACTGCCATGATCTGGGGACTTGCGTTTGTTGCCCAGTCCGTGGCGGCAGATCTGGTCGGTCCGATGACGTTTAACGGGATCCGTTTCCTGCTTGCTTCCCTGGAAGTGTTCCTGCTGGAACCCATTCTGTCGCGTTATCTGAAGATCGAAGCGGAAGACAATCCTGTCGGGTGGATGAAAACGGCCGTACTTGCCGGTCTGGTGCTGATTACTGCCAGCTGGCTCCAGCAGGCGGGGATCCGCTATACAACCGCAGGGAAGGCAGGATTCATTACCTCTTTCTATGTTGTACTGGTGCCGTTAGCGGAACTTCTGTTCCTGCATCATAAACCTGCGTTCAATATCTGGATCGCAGTCGGCACCGCCTGTATTGGTCTCTATCTGCTTTCCGCACCGGAAAAAGGAGCAGTGCAGTTCGGCGATTTTCTGGAGCTGCTTTGTGCCGTCTGCTTTACGGTCCATATTCTTGTGATTGATTCGGCTGCGGGGATTCCAAATCCAATCCGTTTCTGCGCAGTTCAGTATCTGATCGCGGGTGCAGTCGGAATGCTCTTCGGACTGCTGTTTGAACCATTATCGGCAGCGTCTTTATTAAAAGCGGCACCTTCCATTCTCTATGCGGGTTTACTTTCTGCAGGCCTTGGCTACACCCTGCAGGTAATCGGGCAGCGGGATGCCGATCCGGCGGTTGCCAGTGTGATTCTGAGTCTGGAATCGGTCTTCAGCGCGCTGTTTGGGTTCTGGATTCTGAAAGAATCAATGAATAGTGCGGAACTGCTGGGCTGTGTGCTGATGTTTGCGGCAGTTCTGCTCAGTCAGATCGACATGAAAAAGGAATGACGTTTGTCATTCCTCACAGTCTGTTGACAAAGTCAAACAGTCTAAACGATGGCCATGAAGAAGACGTCATGATAGAATAAACGAGCAGAGATCGACTCCGTAAACCCAAATTGGCAGCGTTCTCTGCTT
>JAEEPV010000066.1 GCA_016284975.1 Solobacterium sp. | reverse complement strand
TCCAGTTCTTCCGAGTATCCGTCACGGAAGACACCGCCGTCACTGATCGACGCAGGCGGGTTGTCCACAAACGCACCGTCAAGCAGTTCCCGCAGTTCATCCAGCGGATCCATGGACGCAAACGCCCGGAACTCTTCGCAATCCAGATCGCTCAGGATTGCCGGCACTTCATTCAGTGTCTTTGAAAGCCTCAGGCAGTCCTGCGCATTGGCACTGTTCATCGCGCATCTGCCGATCAGCCGCTGCAGATCATAGATTCCGCCCAGATGGTCTCTCAGCCGTCTGCGAATCAGAAAATTGGTTTTCAGGTATTCCAGTCGGTCATATCGGGCTGTAATCTCGTTTTGATCAACCAGAGGCTTTTCAATCCACTTTCTCAGCAGTCTTGAACCCATTGCACTTTTGCACACATCCAGAAACATCCAGAGGCTTTCCCCTTTGGTCTCCCGATGAATCGGTTCTACCAGCTCCAGATTCCGGATCGTTGAAAAATCCATATACAGCACCTGTGACGGACTTTCGATCGTTACAGTCTGAAGATGTGCAAGTGTATGTTTTTGTGTCGCTTCAAGATAATTGAGCATCCGCCCGCAGGCAAGCCGCTGATAATCCTTTTTCAGCGTTTCGCACAGCGGCAGATAGATATCCCTGATTTCGGTTTCATCACAGTAGGAAACCATGATCTGCATTTCCCGCAGTGCACGGATCAATGATTCGTCAAAATCATGTGCAGTGACCACTTCCCGGACACTGCTGCGCAGCAGCGTCTGGATCAGTTCATTTCTGGAATGCGGAATGTCCACGATCACGGATTCACCGGTACTCACTTCCGCCAGGGAAAGACAGTAACCATAACCATGATCTTCTACTGCCGCCAGAAATACTGATGCCTTTTCATCCCCGATTTCTTCCATCACGGTGCCTGGTGTAATGACACGGATCACATCCCGCTCGACGATCCCCTTGGCCTCTTTGGGATCCTGCATCTGTTCGACGATTGCAATCTTATAACCTCTTTGAACCAGACGCTGTACATATGTGGAGACCGCGTGATGGGGAACACCGCACATCGGCACCTTATCTTCCACACCTGCAGCTTTTCCTGTCAGGACAAGATCAAGTTCTCTGCTTGCGGTTACCGCATCTTCAAAAAACATTTCGTAAAAATCTCCGACACGATAAAAAACAAGGGTATCCGGATATTTTTCCTTTACCTTAAGATATTGTGTAATCATCGGAGAATATTTCGTTTCGCTCATATTTGCTTTACCGAATGCCTAGACATTATACCAGAATTACCCTTATCCTAATTCTATGGAGCCTGCGTGAAAGGAGAGATTTTCATGGATAAAAACAACAATACTGTCACTGTTTCATCCAATGCTGAGCTGATTGAAAATGAAAAGGTAAAACAGCAGAGGGAATCCGCTTCGAAAATCGAGGAAAAACAGAAGGAAGCTGTCGCGAAAGCAGAAGATGCCGCCCTGTCCTCCCGTCTTGATGATCTTGTCCGCAAGGCTAAAGAAGAGGAAAAACGTGCAAACGCGGCCGAAGAAACACTGAAAGCAGAGCGGGCTGCCGCCGCAAAGCGGGAAGAACTGCTCAATTCCGGTCTTGCCCTGGCCAACAATGCCCTGAGGAAAACAAAAAGCGGAGGGTTCGGAGGCTTTTTGCGCGGACTTCTGATCGGCATTGCGGCAGGCGCTGCGATCATGTATTTTCTGATCATTCCGAACATTCCTGCTTCTCCGCTTGCGGAATCTCCATCTCCGGTAGAGAATGCGGATTTGACCATTGAAAACAATGGTCTTCTGGGATATACCGCTGCAGACTTTCAGGATGCGGTTCTCGGAGCTGCCAGTGATCATAAGGAACTGGTTGTCATGGAACAGCCGCTGTCCATTTCCACCACAATCACCAAAGCCGGACTGGCAAATCTGCCAATCTTCTCCAAAATGCAGGACCTCACCTATTACGGAACCGGCGTTTATACCGTAGATCTGTCCAGATTGGATAAAGAACATATTCTGGTCGATGAGAGTCAGAATACCGTAATGATCCTGATTCCACATGCCAAACTCCAGTATGTGAATACAAATCTTGATCTCACAGAGTTCGAGGATACTGAAAAGGGGCTGCTTGCCTTTGGGGATATCAAGCTCACGGCAGAGGAAACAAAACTTCTTGAAACGACCGTTTATAACTCCATGGAAGAGCGCCTGAGTGAACAGGAACTGCTTGATGAAGCAGACCGGTTTGCCAAACTGAAGACCTGGGAAATCTTCCAGCCGCTTGTAACAGCCGTTTCACCTGCATACAAGACCGTTATTCAATTCACCGACTGATCAAAAAAGGAAGCACATCCTCATGAACATGCTTCCTTTTTAATTTTCAATCCGTTTAGTGCAGCCCCGGTCTTTACATATCTGTGAAATTTAATGTCTTATGCATGCCGCAGGTACCGCAAAGGGTATTTGGGAAAATCGCTCTGGCATTTTCAATGTAGTTTTCCGGATGAACCTCCGAAGGGCTGTAATGTGTCAGCCAGAGTTCCGTCGCGTTTGCGTTTGATGCGAGTTCTGCCGCCTCACTGAAGATCATATGTTTCTTGATTCTGGCAGCTTCAAGCCGCTCATCTTCACCATACATTCCTTCCAGAATCATAAGATCTGCATACTTTCCGGCCTGTATGATCCGGTCGGTCGGCCGGGTATCTGTACAGTAGGCAATTTTAATACCTTTTCGCTCTTCCATCAGAACCATATCCGGTGTATAAACCAGACCCGGTTCTCTTACTATTTCGCCTTTCTGCAGTCTGCCCCAGTATTTCACCGGTATATCCAGTGCTTTGGCCCGTTCCGGATCAAAGCGACGCAGCCGTTCCAGTTCAATGGTATAACCATAGGTCGGTACACTGTGCTTCAGCGCATAGGCACGGATATGAAGCTGCGGGCCGAATCCATGGGCCAGCTCGCATACTTCTTCGGTCAGTTCCATTCCTTCCAGACCAAACGGAATTCCCGCCGCCACGCAGAGACCGGAGACCACAGTTGACAGGTTTTTCGGGCCTGCAATCGTGACCGGTTCGGTACGTCCGGACATTCCCATGGACATCAGGATACCCGGAAGTCCCATCACATGATCTCCGTGATAATGCGTCAGAAGTATCAGATCAACATCATGAGCACTGACTCCGGCTTCCTTCATCGCAATCTGGGTTCCTTCCCCGCAGTCGATGAGGATTCCGCGGCCGTTATATTTTACATACAGTGAGGTCAGCCAGCGATTCGGAAGAGGCATCGTCCCTCCGCATCCCAGCAATGTCACATCCAGCATGAATATTCCTCCGAAAATCTTACTTGTCTATCATACCAGAAAAAGAGGCAGCGGTTTCCGCTGTCTCCTCTCTTCATTTACCTGATCACCCGAACGCGGTAGACACCTTCCATTGCCTTCAGCTTTTCGAGAACGGCTTCATCTGCCGCACTGTCAATATCGAACAGGCTGTAGGCTACTTCCTGTCTTGACTTATTGGCCATTTCCGCGATGTTGATTCCGGCTTCTCCCATGATTGCCGTAAATCCGCCGATCATGTTTTTCTGATTTTTATGGAAGATACCGATTCTTCCTGCCGTCTGGCAGATACCCATATCGCAGTTCGGATAGTTTACGGAATTACGGATATTGCCGTTTTCCAGATATTCCTGCAGTTCATCCACTGCCATCATGGCACAGTTGTCTTCCGATTCCTCGGTGGAAGCACCAAGATGCGGAGTTGTAATGCAGTGCGGATGTCCGGATACCAGCGGATTCGGGAAATCGCTGACATACCGTCTTACCTTGCCGGCATCCACCGCTTCCAGCATTGCCTTTTCATCAACCAGAAGGTCACGCGCCATATTGATAATAACAACGCCGTTCTTCATCATGGCAATCGCATCTGCATTGATCATCCCTTTTGTCTGCTCCATCAGCGGAACGTGGATCGTAATATAGTCGCATTCCTTATAGATGTCTTCGACATTCAGAACATGCGTAATCTTCCTTGACAGGTGCCATGCATGTTCAACCGAAACATACGGGTCATAGCCATAGACATCCATTCCCATATATACAGCTGAGTTGGCTACCCGGACACCGATCGCGCCAAGGCCGATAATGCCGAGTTTTTTCCCTTCGAGTTCGGTTCCGGCAAACTGCTTTTTCTGTTTTTCCGTATCTTTCGCGATTTCCGGATCATCCTTGTTATCACGCACCCAGTCAATGCCTTCTACAATATCCCTGCTCGCCAGCAGCATTCCTGCAAAGACGAGTTCCTTGACACCGTTGGCATTGGCACCCGGGGTGTTAAATACAACAATACCCTTTTCCGCACAGCGCTCCAGTGGAATGTTGTTCACGCCTGCGCCGGCTCTTGCGATCGCAAGCAGATTTTCACTGAATTCCATTTCATGAAGACTTGCGGAACGCACCAGAAGTCCTTCCGCTTCCTTCAGATCATCCGTCTGTTCAAAGCCTGGATGAAAGCGTTTCAGCCCGACTTCCGCAATATTATTCAGGCAAGCATATTTACCCATGATTACTGTCCCTTTCCGTTTGCTTCTTCAAACTGTTTCATAAAGGCGACAAGCTTTTCGACGCCTTCTTTCGGCATTGCGTTATAAATGGATGCCCGCATACCGCCGACCGAACGGTGTCCCTTAAGAGATACCAGACCTGCCGCTTCCGCTTCCTTTACAAAGCGTTTATCGAGTTCCTCATCTCCCGTTACAAACGGTACATTCATGAGTGACCGGTCTTTCTTTTCAACAGTACCTTTAAACAGTTTTGACTGATCGAGGAAGTCATACAGGATCCTGGCCTTCTCCTCGTTCCGCTTCGCGATCACCTCAAGACCACCCTGTTTCTTAAGCCACTTGAATACCAGACCACATACATAGATATTCCAGCATGGCGGCGTGTTATAAAGGCTGTCTGCATCCGCATGGGTCTTATATGTCAGCATGGTCGGAGTTCCTTCCAGCACATCCTCACGGATCAGATCCTTACGGATAATGACGATTGTGACACCGGCAGGACCGACATTCTTCTGTACTCCTCCGTACACCAGACCATACTTTGTCACGTCCATCGGCCGGCTCAGGAAGCAGCTGGAAATATCGGATACCAGGATATGGCCTTTGGTATTCGGCAGTTCCTTGTACTCGGTACCGTAAATCGTATTGTTTTCGCAGATATATACGTAATCCGCATCTTCCGGAATATCGAGATCACTGCAGTCCGGAATATAGGAGAAGGTTTTATCTGCCGAGGAAGCCACAACAACTGCTTCTCCGTATTTTGAAGCCTCTGCGGCAGCTTTCTTAGCCCACTGCCCGGTCACAATATATGCGGCCTTGCGGTTTTTCATAAGGTTCATAGGGATCATCGCAAACTGAGTCGATGCACCCCCCTGCAGGAACAATACTGCGTAATCTTCCGGAATTCCCATCAGTTCGCGCAGATCCTTTTCCGCTTCCTTGATAATGCCATCATAAACTTTTCCACGATGTGACATTTCCATGACCGACATCCCGCTTCCCTGGTAGTCCATCATTTCATCCGCACACTGCTTCAGCACTTCTTCCGGCAATACTGCCGGTCCGGCCGAAAAGTTATACACACGACTCATACGTTCTTTCCCCCTTGCATAACGAAAACATTATATGAGATTTTTTGCACAAGTTATATGGAAAAGCAGCCAAATTGATGAAAAATTTCAAAAAAATGAAAATCAGACCGATTTGTTACATTTTGGGCGGCTTCATAGAAAAAACCTGTCTCTGACCGTTGCGATTTCGCCCGATCTGATACAGGTTTTCGTTTTTCTTTCAGTATGAGGTCAAAGCTTATCGCTTGAAAATTTCCTCGTTCCCGCCGGGATTATCTTTCTGATTGATCGCCACTTTACGAACTGCTCTCGCCTCTTCTGTATCTTCTTCCTGATCTATTCCTCCGTTGACCTGGTCAAGGATCTTTTCATCATCGGATTTAATAATTCCCATCTGCTTCTTCATAGTTCATCCTCCTATAGTAATGTACGAACCATTTACCAAAAATCCCCGCATTTAGCAGAATTATTTTCGAAATCCGCCTTCCACCATCCGGACATGATCATACTCTTCCGTGCTCTTCATCTGATCCTGATCAAGCGAAAAGAAATAGAATATACCCGTTTCAATCCGTTCATCCGTAACCCGTTCAATATCCGAAATACTGCCTTTCAGGTACTTATAGTTATTGAAGTTGCCGGAAGAGGCCAGTCCATTCGCTCCCCCGAAATAGGCTGTTGCACGGTCTGTATCGATTACAAATTCGATTACACTCGCATCACTTGCCGCACTGCAGCCATTCGGTGCGTGCTCAGATGCCTTGGCGTCCACCTTCACAACCGGAATCGTGATGCCGGTATCAAGTTCAATATAATAACGGGAACCGATTTCCCCAAAAGCATAGCCCATAGCCACGCCCATAAAGCCTTCTTCATCAATCAGAAAACCGGTCTTTTCATCGACGGTACAGTGGTTGTGAATATACTGATACTGCGCACTGCCGACACTCGTAATCATCCGGTAGTCTTCATAGGTCTTGGTGCTGCTGGTGGAACAGGCACCAATACTGATGGATTTGAATTCCTTTTTATAATTCTTCAGCTTCGCAAGTGAAAACTCTCCCTGGGTAAACCCGGAAGTACATGTCAGTATCGCCGCCCCTGCGAGGGCACAAGCAAAAACATGTCGTGTTCTCATGACATTGACATTCTACGACAGCGGCTGAAAAAACGTCAAACCGCTCAGTATTTCTTCTTTTCCAGTTCTTCCCAGTCCCAGCCATGATCAAGCGGAGAATCACTTGTGACATAGGAGCTTCCGCTTTTGTACGCATAGTTGTCGTAGGTGTGGATGACATGTTCCCCGCCATACTTATCAACGAATCTGGTATCGCCGCGAATCGTATCTGTCCACATCTCCCGGACCCTGTCCTGGGTTTTCCTTGTGTTTTCATATGCAGACTTCCGGATTTCCTCAATCTCCTTCTGTGTCTGCCGCAGTTTTTCCCGTGCCTGCCGGTCGCGCTCCCGGTGTGCTTCCTCTTCATCCCTTGCCCGTTTTTCTTCTGTCCGCTTCGCGATCCGTTCTCTGGAGATTTCATCCCGTTTCTTTCGGTTCCGGTCATCACGCGCCTGCTGCATTTCATCGCGCTCTTTGATCAGATCATCCGCGTAGCCGGTGCCGGCATTCACTGCGGGAAGAAAAACACTGGAATACATCTGCTGGCTTTCCTTTTCCGGTACGTCCATGATCAGGATCTGGCGCACCGTCCAGTCAACATAGTAGCTCAGCGTATAGATCCACTTTCCTAGATTTTTGTCATATCGTGCATACGGATACGTCTTCAGTGCCAGCTGACTGATATCTGCCATAAATGGATTGTTCAGAATTGCGGTAATCTGGTACGGTATGTCACGCCATACCGCAATCTCTGTCGCTTCCAGAAGAATCGAGTAGAACCTCCTCCTCGGATAACCGTCCCGTTCGAAGGCATATTCCTGAACAATGCCTTTTCGATACACTCTGTCGATCACGGTATTGGGGTCATCCCCGTATTCTTTTTCCTTTTTTGCCCGAAGTTCTTCCTGTTTCTTTGCGTTGCCGGCCCAGTCGGACTGTTTCACCAGCCGCAGATTTGTCACTTCCTTCAGTTCCAGCGCCGCTTTGTCTTCAAGATACTTCTCCGAAGTCATAATCTTCCGATACAGAATTCCGTACAGATCCGTGGAGAAGTCTTCGTGCGATGCCAGGTGATCATCCCGGTAATGTGCGGCGGAATTGTAAAAGACTGCAGATCTTCCGTCGGGGGATAACGTCGAAGTAGTCACCAAAAACGGCTGTCCCCTGCCGCGGTAACGGTCCCGGAACACTCGTACCGTTGATTTCCATCCTTCCGGCAGAGTCTGAATGATCATGTTTTTGCCGGTCTCCGCTTCCTTCAGCGTCACCTGCTTCATTTTGATCGGTTCACTGCTCATATAGCTCCTTCCCTGCCTTTCATTTTGCTTTATACTTTTTATATGGAAAATACATTAACGATTAAGCGGACACACCTGTCCTTTGATGAGGAACAGTTTCAGTTTCTCAATGAACACTCCGATCATCCGATCACAGACGGCTTCATTTTCTCCCGTCTGATCAAAGACCATTCCGAACTGGCTTCTCTTCTTGCCGAGCTGCAGAAAGGACTCGGTATCTCCGATCGGCTTTCTCAGGAAGTCCTTTCCGAGTGGCCGGAAGAGCGATTCGCTCAGCACAGACTGGTCCTGATGTTCAGCGATGAGCGCAGTGGTTCCAATACCCTGACACTTGAAAAGGCAGAAACCGTCGGCGATCTGATTCGCCTTTCCATCAATCGTCAGCGCGGTCTCACCATGGATCTGGCTTACCTGTTTCTGTTTTATGAAACGGAAGACTGTTCTGCCACCAGAAGTGAAGTGCAGATCACGAATCTGCCAAGCCTTTTTTGAGAGCTGCCCGATATTTAATTACTGATACTGAAACGGAAATCGGTCAAGGACATTACCGTCACAGGACCGATTTTTCT
Organism: Solobacterium sp.; assembly: GCA_016284975.1. GTDB lineage: Bacteria > Bacillota_I > Bacilli_A > Erysipelotrichales > Erysipelotrichaceae > Bulleidia. The sequence goes on along the minus strand of JAEEPV010000066.1, from coordinate 565 downwards.
GTGCAAGATTACCACTCCGCATAGGATTTTGTTCTAAGTGTCATCCCTGGCCATATCGTCGATCCGCCTTTACGGCTTCAGCGATATAAAGAAGTTTTTAATCTGATTCAAGGTCAGAGAGCCTTTCGTCTCTTCCAGGAAACCTGAGATCTGTTCCGTGACGTCCGGCATCAGATCATCAAAGATCCGTTTGAGTTCTTCATCAACCGGCATGGAAAGCGGATCAAATTCTCCGGTATAGACTCTCTCAAAGATCATCGCAGACGTCTTCCCCAGCACAAAGGTCACCGTCCCGGCCACAACCGCATCTACAAGTGATGCCGCGATGTTCAGCAGCGGCACCTGTTTCAGTGCCTTGACGATTGCCTTGCCGGCGATCGTTGTCGCACCGATCTGCAGTACTTTCCTGGAAATATCCCGGTTCAATTCATCTTCCTGCAGATCATATGCCTTTGTCAGTTCCCTGATCATCCGGCTCTGAATCGGAATCAGAATGGTGGAATCCGGGACCGCGATCGGTACCGCGCCGATTGCCGCAGAAGCGGCCGCAGCCGTGGTAATGATC
>JAEEPV010000065.1 GCA_016284975.1 Solobacterium sp. | reverse complement strand
ATTCCTGAATCATCCGTCCGAGCGAGGCATACTGCTGTCCAAGTCCTACCCCGACGAAGGAAAGGAACACTTCGTAGGAGATGAAGGACGGAACGTCGCGGCTGATGCTGGTCATGATGACGGAAATCAGATACGGCAGGATGTTGTGGGTGATGATCTTCCAGGTGGGGGTGCCGAGGCAGCGTGAGGCCAGATTGTACTCACGGTCCCGGATGATCATGACCTGAACACGGATGAAGTAGGCATTGCTTACCCAGGAAGTGACCGACAGGGCAAAGATCAGCTGCCAGACACCGCCGCCCAAAGCATAGGCGAGAATCATCGCGATCAGGGTGACCGGGATGTTCGATACGACGTTGTAGACTTCGATCATGACGCGGTCAACGCGTTTGGAGAAGCCCCACCACATACCGATGGCAACACCGAGAACGGTCGTAATCGCCGTGGCCATAAAGGCAACGAACAGCGAAGTTCCGGTACCTTTCCATACAGCGTCGAACAGGGAATTGCCGACGTCATCGGTTCCGAACCAGTACTGTGCACAGGGCCGGATGTACTTCATCTCCGGACGGTTGATGTTCGGCGTGACATTCGGGTCATAGCCGGAAATCATCGGCTGGATGATGGAAAGCAGGATGACGGTTCCGGAAAGAATCATCATCGCAATGGCAAGCTTGGACGAAAAGAATTTGCGGAATACACTTCCCCAGTAAGAATACTTCGGAGCAGCAATGTGTTCTGATTCCGAACTGTCGGCGATCTGAGGACTGAACAGGTCTTTATCCTTTAATGCTTCACTCATCGTTATTCGCCTCCTTTTTCGGTCAGAGAGATTCTCGGGTCAACCACTGTCATCAGCAGGTCACCGATCAGAACAGACAGGATCGACAGCGATGTGAAGATGAATACAAGGGTAATGACCATATTATTGTTTGCCTGCTTGATCGCATCCGGCAGCATCTTACCCATGCCCGGAACCGCAAATGCGGACTCGGTGATCAGGGCACCGCTGATACACAGAATGATGGAAGCAGGAATACCGTTGACGATCGGAATGATCGCATTTCTCAGAATATGCTTGCGGAAGATCTCATTCTGGGAAAGACCTTTCGCACGGGCAAACTTGACATAGTCCGCATTGGACTGGTCGATCATATAACGGCGCAGCCACATCATGAGGCTCGGCGTCTGCAGCAGCGCAAGAATCAGAACCGGCATGATATACGAACGGATATCATTGAAGCCAAGCTGCGGGAATTTATCCGGCAGGTTGAACAGCGTACCGATCGAACGCATGAAGAAGATAAACGCAAGCGAAGGAACTGCGATCAGAAGGTTGATATAGGCAATTCCGACCTTATCCAGCAGTTTGTCTTTGTGTGCCGCCATGGCCATGCCAAGCGGAAGGCCCATGACATAGGCAATCACCAGCGCAATCAGGCCAAGGATATACGAGGTATTAACCATGGACGGAGATTCATGATACGAACGGCAGTTTGCGTATTTATCCGTAAACCGCTTTGCGTCCAGATGGTCTACCTGTACTTTGTACTGGCAGCTGGTCTGGATCAGGGCGCTTTCTTCATTCAGTCCGGTTTCAAACGTCTGGTTGATCTTCTTGGTAGGTCCCTGACCATCGGTAATAACCTGCATGGTAGGAATACCGGAGTTGGTCGGGAAGGACGTACCGAAGTCCAGTTTGAACTTGTTCTGATGGATGAACGGGAAGGAGCCGTCAAACCACATCTGATATTTATAGGTACATCCCTGACAGAGCAGTGCCGGGCTTCCGTTCTCCGGATTCTTTCCCCAGTAGTACTTGCGCTCCATATTCGGATCTTCCGAATCCTGGATCGCATTCTTATTGTCAATGACCAGCAGACGCTTATAGAAGCGTGCGATCAGCTCATACCATTTAAATGTATGAAGGGCATATGGCTCTCCCGATTTCAGAGTCAGGATCTCAAAGCCTTTTGCGGCAAATGCATCTGACGCTTCCTTGAGCATTGCCTCATCCCCATCGATGCAGCTCTGGGCTCCATCCCCAAACGTGGCCGTGCACATGTCGATCTTACTGACATAATCGTGATAGCCAAGCTCTTCCAGCTTTTTCAGCTTGTACGTGGTAAGCTGGTCCCCTTTCATTTTCTTCGCGCCGGCATCATTATCGAATACCTTTTCGCTCGGAATCATCGTATAGATCATGACAATGATGATCGATACGACCGCAAAAATTGAAACAATCGATTTCAATATTCGCTTCAAGATGTAATTTCTCATAACATCCCCCTCTATACAGTCTTTTTTAAAACATATAAAAAAGAAGAAATCATTTTCAGATTTTGTAAATTATATCATATATAAAAGCATTCATACTCCGTTACCGGAATGAAAACTATTTACATTTTAAACGGTGTTTTTCAAAATGCCTTCCCGCATCCCCGCCGATCCGCACCAAAATCCGCTTCAGATCTTTACCAGCGGATAAATATGATCCGGAGCAGGAAATGCCCGGTCAAAGATCGGAAACAGTTTCGCATACTGTTCTTCGGTTACTTCCTGAAGATCCTTCTGCAGATGAGAAAGCGAAGCGGTGCTGAACAGCGTGAGAAACCCTGCCTGTGTATTGAATTTCAGCATGACGCTTTCCGCAGAAACACCATTCTTCCGGCACATGGTTTCGATTTCCGCAACGGCATGGATATCGGGATGCGGATGATAGCCTGAGCCAAGCGAGGAATAGGACATTGGCAGGATGCCGTTTGTTTTCATAAACGGCAGAAGTTCCGTTTCCGGCCCGCGTTCATAGATATTGAAAAAAATCTGATTGCAGAAACAGTTCTCTCCGCCCGCAATGGCAAGCAGGTCCCGAAGATCACCGGTATCAAAGTTGGAGACGCCCCAGCGGCGGATCCTGCCGCTTTGGACCGCTTCTTCCATTTTTTTCACCAGAAGGGAAAGGTCACAGTTCGCCCGCCAGTGCAGCAGATAGAGATCAATATAATCGGTCTTCAGGCGCGCCAGACTGTTGTCCAGATACTGTTCAAAGGTATCCTCTTTGACATTGTCCGGTAGAATTTTGCTGATCAGAAAAACACGGTCTCTCGGAAATGCACGGACCGCTTTGCCAAGGGCTTCTTCACAGCGGCCGTTTCCATACATCTCTGCCGTATCAAAGACATTGATTCCGTATTCGTAAAACGCTGTTTCGATGCACTGATCCAGCCCTTTATTAGTACCGGACCAGTAGCCCGTGGTGCCAAGCCCCAGCGCGGAAACTCCATAATTTTTCCATTCGTTCATGTCTTAAGCGTAATACAGCCGTTCCCCGCTGAAAAGAAAAAGCCACTCTTTGATGAACAAAGAGTGACTTCTGTATCTCTTTTGAGAGAGCGATTACTCGCCGCCCTTCTCCCACTTCGCATACGCTGCGTCATAATCTGCAGACGTTACGATGTCTTCCTGGAGCTGGAGTCCCTTGTACTTGTATTCGGTCATACCGCATACAGAGTAGTAACGTGTGAACGGAACTACATGGGAAACTCTTACGCTTCTGGTGTTGGTGGATGTCGGAATGTAGAATGCATTCTCAACGAGGCATGCATCTGCCTTTGCGAATGCTTCGTAACGAGCATCCATGTCATCAACGATCGCATCTGCTGCACGGTAGAGCTCTTCATACTTATCAAGACCAACTGCAACCTTGATGTCCTTGTCAGCTGCGCCGTCAAGGCCGTTCTCAAGACCCATAGCCTTCATGTAGTAACCGGAAACCGGGCTGTAGATATCAACGAATGTCTTCGGGTCAGCATAGTCCGGGCCCCATCCTGTGAAGGTGGAGATGTCATAGTCCATAGCTGCCGGATCGCTGTTACGGTAAGCGATGTTGGTAACTGTGTCAGAATCTCTCATAACGAGTTCGATAATGATCTGGCCATCTGTGTTGGCTTCGATGGAATCCTTCATGGAACGTCCGCGGTCGGAACGTGCCTTGGAAGTTTCGTCTACGAGCATGTCAAGGTGAACCGGGAACTCAATTCCGTCTTCCTTAGCTGCTTCGATGTAAGCAAGAGCCTTTTCCTTATCGAGCCATGCATACTGTCCGTCGGACAGGTCAGCCGGTGTATCTGTTGCATCATTGTAAGCCTTGTTAACGAGTTCGCCATAAGCGGTACCATCGGATGTACGAACGATGTTGGAGTCGTTGTCGATGTTACGGATCATGGAGAGCGCGATGCTTTCCGGAGAGGTAACCATGTTGTATGCCTTAACGTCATAAGCAGCACGGAGAGCCTTACGGAAGTTCTCGTTCAGGATTGCCTTATGTGTGTTCTCATTCGCTGCCGGATCGTTCTCGCAGTAGTTGGACTGCTCGAATACCTGACGGTTCATGTTGAAGACAACACCGAATGTGGAATGATCAGGCAGAGAAGCGTTGACATAGCCGTCATACTTGGACATGTAAGCATCGAAATCCTCCCAGAGCGGGCTGATTGCGGAAGCTGCGTATGTGCCTGCTTCGAAACCACGGATAACGGAATACGGATCGGAACCATCATCGTAGATGCGCTTGACGCTTGCCAGATGGATTTCATCAGCATCCCAGTACTTTTCATTCTTGACCAGAACAGTGCTGGACTTGAGGTCGTTGGATTCGAGGAGGAATCCGCCGTTGTAAAGAATGGAATCCGGCTGAACAACACCGAAGTCACAAGCTTCCAGGTTCGGGGAGCCGAGCTTGCAGCCTTCGCCCTTACCTTCGAGGAAGGTCTTGTTGATCGGGTAGAGAACTGCATAGCAGGTCATGCTCGGGAAGTAAGGAGCCGGTGCCTCGAGGGTGAATTCGACGGTGTAGTCATCAACAGCCTTTACGCCGACCTTTTCCCATTCTGCATCGCTGAAGTCGCTTCCTTCATACTCAGCATATCCCTTGATAACGCCTTCGAGGAGCCATGCTGTCTCAGAGTTGAATTCAACACCGTGACGCAGACCTGTGACGAAGTCTTCCGCTTTGACTTCTTCATATTCTTCACCGTCACTTGTAACCCACATTGCACCCTTTCTCAGGTGGAATGTCCATGTCAGGCCGTCTTCGCTTGCTTCGTAAGATTCAGCCAGGCAGGGCTTCAGGTTTCCGTAAGTGTCATTCTCGAGGAGACCGTCAACGAAGTTTGCGTTGTACTCATGGTCTTCAGTCTTGGCAGTGACTACATAGTCCATGCTCTGAAGTTCATAAGAGGTAACTTCGACGAGGTTCTCTGTGTCTGCGAGCTTGATGTCTGCGACGCTGCCAGCAGCAGCTGTTCCGCCGCCCTCATTGCCGCCTTCTGTCGGTGTTGTCGGCTGAGTTGCGCCGTTACCGCATGCAGCGAGAGCGAGAGCCATCAATGCAGAGAGTAATGTTGTAAAATACTTCTTCATTTCTTTCCCTCCATATTTTAGAACTCTCTAAACATATCACATATTTATGAAACAATCTATGTAAATAAAAAAAGGATTTCAGCCCTGTGCATTCTGTTTTCGGAATCGGGTAGGAGGGAGTTTTAGACTCCCGTCCTCCCACACCGCACGTACGTACCGTTCGGTATACGGCGGTTCCCAATCTAAGCTTTGACTGTTTTGTAATACGGAAGAAAGAACTGATATCCTGCTCTCGCAAGTCTAT
>JAEEPV010000064.1 GCA_016284975.1 Solobacterium sp. | reverse complement strand
TAGATACACGTTTTCTATATTTCGTGTGTCTACTTTGGCGGGATCATATCACTTAATATGGGCTGACTCCTTCTGTTTTTATAATATGGTTTCGCCAAGCGGGATGCCGTTGAAGTTCTTTTTGATCAGATTCTCCTGCGGGTCCGGTATCAGTTTCAAAGCCAGTTCTTCTGCGTCCTTCATAAGTTCCGGGAATGTCTTACGGGACTGGCCGTACCATACCCAGAGATCGTGTCCGGGATTCAAAACGGAAGGATTGGCATTTTCTTTGTCCGTCAGCATCATGCCGGTGATCAGATGCGGCATCTTTACGATCTTTTCCACCCGATTCACAACCCGATGCTTGCGGTGGCCCGGCTTCAGCTGTTTTGTGATGCGGCTACAGTCATAACAGGCATTCTCAACAGCCTTTTCCGGAATATCAAGACAATATACTTCCTGAAACAGTCCGTGATACATTCTCCCGAGCTCCCTGGCTTCCTGGGAAGATACTTTTAACATCCTGTAGACATTGTAATTCCGGATTGATCGGCCCATACTGTTCAGCAGCCATGCGTCAATCTCGCCTTCAAGACGGAAGTGTGCTTCACTTTCATTTCTTCCTTCAAGATCAGATTCCTTTTTGGAATAGGCATAAATGATCGGATGACAGGTAGAGTCCAGCGCATAATGGGTCAGAAAACCCATGAAATAACTGTGGAGTGCGGGAGTAGGGGTGTGCTTTTTCATATAGGCAATCGTTTCCCGCACGTTTTCCGAATGCATCATCCCGCCGTACTGGTTCAAAGAACCCGGCAGAAACATGTATTTATGGAAGAAGAAGAGATCCGGTCCCTGCGAGCCGAGATAGTACATCGGTTTGCTGGTGATTTTTTTCTGTTCCTCTTCCGGAAGCAGTTCAAGAACCTTTTTTGCAAATTCGGCATGTGTTGTAGCTGCAGGCATTTTGTTATTCTCCTTCCTGTTGGACCTGATGCATAACTTCCGTGATCCTTGCGGCAAGCCCCGCTGTCTTGCGTTTCGACAGAGAACATACGGCAATCCGAATCCCCTTGTTTACGGTAACGGTATAGATATGCTGCTTCATCAGCGCATCATGGACGCGCGTCACAAGCTCATTGTCTTCAATCCGCACGGTGATGAAAAAGCCTTCCCGGTATGGATACAGCGGCAGACCGCATTCCGCAGCTTCGTTCAGGAAAATCTCACTGCGTTCATGGAGCAGATCGATATAATTCTGTTTTTCCGAAAGATAGGCTTCACGATTGTCTGTAACGACCCAGCTGAAGTTGGCCATGGCTGCATTTGGAATATTGGACCAGATCGAGCGGGCGATCTTTTCAAACGCCGTTCCGGTTTCCGTGACTGCGCTTTCGTTCGGGGAAACGATGACTGCCGCACCGCAGCGCAGACCATAGGAAGTCAGCGCTTTGGAACAGGAGAATGCGATGACAGCCATCATATTATCAGTAAATGCATTAAAGCAGTTCATATATTCCCGGCTGCGATTCAGATTATAGGAATAATCAATATATGCAATATCGTTGATCAGAATAACCGCATGTGTTTTTGATACCTCACGCAGATATGCAATCAAAAGCCCCCATTCCTCATAGCTCATGGAATAGCCGCTTGGATTATGGCAGGGATCATTGAGAACCAGAACGATGTGGTCCTGTTCCTTCATGATCGTTTGAATGTTTTTCTGTACGGAATGAAGATTGAAATGATCATCGTCAAACATCTCATAGGTGACTGCCCTGAGATTATTCTGCCGGGCCATCAGTTCATAAGACTCCCAGCCGATATCCGGAATCAGGATGCTTTCGCCCGGTTCCAGAAACGACATGAATCCGGCAGATACGGCTCCGCTTCCGCCGGGTGTAGCGATTACACAGTGCTTCAGGTCAAGATCAGCACCCTGTGTCACCCACTGGTATACGTTGTCGCAATAAACGGGATCTCCGCGAAAACTGGAGGCATAAGCTCCCTTAACTTTGCGGTCGATCTTGTTGTAATGCTCAAATACACTGTCAAACGCAACAAACATTCCGTCTTCATCAAAAAGGGAGCCAATTGTGGCATCGGTCACAAGATCTCCATTTTCCTTTTTATCCTTGACGGCAAGGGAAACGATTGCAAACACGGTATCCCTGATTGGAGAAAGATCTGCACTTTTTTTCACAAATCGCATGGTTGTTACCCCCGAAACAGTTTCGAACCGATCCGAACCATATTGGATCCGGCTTCGAGTGCCAGAAGATAATCATCACTCATTCCCATGGAAAGAATCTGAATATCGCTGTTGTCATGCGAAAGACGCGTGAAGAGCTTATAGCCTTCTGCGAATACGCTGCGGATCTCATTCACTTCATCTGTATGCGGTCCCATAGTCATCATTCCAACCAGATGAAGATGGGGAAGTTTCGTGCATTCTTCGAGCATCATGTCAGCTTCCTGCGGAAGCAGCCCGGTCTTATTTGTATCGGAAGAAGCCAGATGGAACTCCAGCATACAGTCAACGGTCCGATTCAGCTTTGCGGCTTCCTTTTCAATTGTCTCTGCCAGGCGTACGGAATCCAGCGACTGAATGCAGGAAACATACGGCAGGATCTGCCGGACCTTGTTGCGCTGCAAATGGCCGATGAAATGCCATTCAATATCCTTTGGAAGGATCTCCGCTTTTGCACAGAGCTCATTTGCCTTGTTTTCTCCGAAGATCCGCTGGCCAAGATCATATGCCTTTTGTATGTCCTCAGCGGGATGCATTTTGGAGACGGCACAGAGTTTTGCTTTGCCGTTCAGCTCATTTAATACTTCTTTATATTTCTCTTCTTCAAACATGTGAACATTATAACCCCATGTCCCAATGAATAGATGGAGAAACAAGTGAATTCCTTTTTACTGTTTTTGCGTCCGGATACGATTTCCGGTTTCATTTCTCTACGGGCGTATGTGATTGAAAAGGGTGTGCATACTGACTCCAAGCGCCCGTGCGATCCGTTCCGCATCAAACTGATCCGGCGCTTCTCCGTTCAGATAGCTACGAATTTTCTCTTCGGAAATGCCTGTTTCAATCGACAAATCCTTCACGCTGGTCATGTCCTCTTTCATTACATCAAAGAGGACTTCGTTGAATCCATCTGCCATGACTGCTCCTCCCATATACGTTTTCTGATCCGGTTTCTTATAAAAGGGTGTTATAACAATTCCAATATTCGATCTGAGACCG
>JAEEPV010000063.1 GCA_016284975.1 Solobacterium sp. | reverse complement strand
GGTACCATCGCAGCCGGAGAACCGCTGCAGTCACCGGCCATAAAAATCCGTACCAGTGACGGAAGGTGGTTCAGCGGAATTGATTATGAAGTACGGAAACAGCTTCGTGAAGAGATCCTCTCTGCGTCCAGTGAAGATCTGAAGCGGATCGCGGCTGCCATGAAACAGTGCCTGAAGGAAGGAACGGTGTGCATCGTAGGGTCCAAAGAAGGTCTGGAAAACTGCGGCATTGAGGACATTAAAAACATCTGATATATATATGAAAAAATCCGGCTTCTATTCGGCCGGATTTTTTCATTTCGAATCATTCTGTGCGTATTTCCTCATTCTTCCGGAATGAGTTTTGCCCGTTGCATAGCGATCACGATGAGGGGGACCAGGATGAGGTGAAGGATGATACCCGGAATCGCATTGGTGATTGCGCCGGCCAGAAACAAGGAAAAGGTGAACTGCGTCTGCGCAACACCGGAAATGAGAAACCGTGCGACGCCCCATACAATGCGCCCGCAGAACATCGAGAGTAATAGCGTGGCGTAAATGTATCCCGTCGTTTTCGGAAAGATCCGATACAGCAGTCCGGACAGGAATCCATAGGTTGCCAGTTCAAATGCCATTGCGATGCCTCCCGGTACAAGCGCAGGCATACCGAACAGCGCGCCCCGAAGCAGCGGCGCAATAAATCCGACCGTCAGTCCCCATGGCCATCCGCATAAAAAACCGCACAGAAATACAGGTATATGCATCGGTGACAGCATTTGCCCGATCTGTGGTATCTGTCCGGTCAGAAACGGAAGCACCAGGCACAGAGCCAGACAGATAGCGGCATATGCCAGCTTCCGGGTGTGTTTGATCGTTTTACCCATAAACAATAAATCTCCTTCTTAATCATGATTTCGAAAGCGGGATTGTCCCGTGGCTGAGTGATGAACCAGGAATCGGAAAGGTGATAAAGAAGGCATACCGTTCTCCATCCGGAGAAACCGTATGCCTTCATGACCTACATCTTAAAAAAAGAAAAAACGATATTGCCTGTGCTTCTGCACATGAATCCGACAGCTTCGGCTGCCTGAACCAATTATACGTCCCATCAGTTGTTTTTGATAATCAAATGCCCGGCGGATAACACAGCTGCCGTCATGCGCATCCTTCCGATGATCTTTTGCGCAGAGTGAAGGCGCAAAAGGATGAACGCTTAAGAAAAGAACAGCCGCATGTCCCGAAAAAAACGGGTCCCTTCTCAGGACCGGTTGTTCTCTTCAGCAAGACACGGCGTTTTTTCTTCGTCTCCTGTTACAACAGAATATCTGAAAAAATCCGGCCCTGGCCGGATTAAGAGAAGTATTCTGCGAGCTCTGCCTTTACGGCATCCATGTCATCACTGATCACCAGTATCGTCACATTATCCCTGGTGTAGATATATCCGTTTCTTATCATCTCCAGTGCGTTGGTATTGTACTGGGCAGCGGAATTCTGCAGCGTTGAAAGATAATAGTTCAGCCGGTCACCCGCCTCCAGTGCAGCGTCATTGTCTTTTGCGAGAATGACGATCGCGAGCTTGCCGGTATCCCCTTTTTCAAAAGCCGCTCTCGCGTCAATGATCGAATCCGGATCCAGCCGCAGCAACGTTACCAGAATATCTTTGGGCTGTATTTCCGCACCGGACATATGCGACTGCAGTAGGGTGGTCAGATCATCCACCGACTGTATTTCTTTTTCAGGACTGCTGGCAGAGGTTGCCGAACAGCCCGTAAACAGAACCATTGCGAGTAAAGCGATCAGGAATCTACGAAACATAAATGCCTCCAAGCTCGAAATATGATGTAATTATAATACAGAACAGGAGAGTTGTTACGACGTCTGTCAGATATCAGATATTTGAACGAAGGGTTCGGGCTTCAAACCGAAAAAGCCGGCTTGCCGTAACAGGCGACGACCGGACAGCTTTTCTTGCGCAGAAGAGAGAACAGCAGTCCGTTTCGATTCCATACGATTACCTGATCGAGCATGTGGATCTGGCGGAACGGCAGCTCGCAAACAGCAGACTGCTGATCCTGTCTTCCCGGAAACAGCCTTCCGGCACCGGGCTGCTGTATCTGTATGGCAGTCACTTCTTTGATCCTCCGGGAAAGGAGGATTTCCATCTCGCTGCGAAACTGTGCGTAAGAACCGGCTGTGATGTATGTATCCTGCTGTATCCGTTGTTTCCGCAGTATTCCCTTCATGAAATGACAGAGTCCGTACAGGAAGCGATCCGTTATGTGATCTCCCGGTATGCCCGCAGTGCCCTGATCGGATTTGGAGAAGGGGCGACCCTGTGTTTATGCGCCTGCGGTAAGGCAAACGCGGAAGGAAACAAACAGATCATGCCGGACCGGCTGATTCTGAATTCTCCGTTTCTGCAGATTCCGATCCATGAAGAGCGGATGAAACATCTGGAAGTACTCGATGACAGAGATGTTCAGATCCCCATGGCGTATCTGTCCAAAGACGGATTATGCGCAAAGGTGATCGAAGAAGAGGAAGCGTCTTACCGGTATCTGGGGGATCTGTTAAACGCATCCCTGATCGGACTGCCGGAAACCGATGTCTACTTCGGAACCAACGAAAATGCGTATGCGTGTCTTCCGGAGTTTCTGGAGAAATGCCGCAGGGAAAACATCCGTCTTCATCCGCATGTCGGAGAGGAAATGATGCACTGCTGGGGATTATATGATAACTGTGAGGAATCAAAGGCAACGATCAGAGAATATATTGAACTGATCCGCGGGCTGAACCCGCAGAAACAACAGGAGAGATAGACAATGGCGAAAAAGAAGAAAAGAGGGGTGAGCCCGCTGCTGGTGGCAATCCTGACAATCGTTGCAGGATGTGCCGCTGCGGCGTGGAACTATGTATCCTATGTCAAAACCAAGTATGAGGGAGATCACCCGTACTGGAGCCGTCAGGCATATCTGCAGCTGGATCCGAATTCCCTTGAACACAGGGTTGCGGAAAAAGTACTTGGAAGCGATACGCTGAAGGCATTTGCCGCATCGGAAGAACAGACCGGAACCTATGGAACACCGCTGTCGGAAGAGCGTGAAGCGGCTGCGGAAGAACCTAAGGGAACGCATATCGAGCATATTAGTGCCGGAACGTATGAAGGTTTCATGATTGTTGTGCCGGATCCGGATGATGTATCAATTGTAATCAATCCGGGTTATACCTCCGGGGCTCCGGGGCCGGAACTCGACTGGTATATGAAAGAATACAAAGCGCTGGCCGGTATTAACGGCGGCGGTTTTGAAGATGAAGGCGGACACGGCGACGGGAGTGTACCGCAGGGCCTTGTCATTCAAAACGGGCGGATCGTTCATGGAAGTGAGTTTATGAACGCATCCATCGTAGGCATCGATAAAAACGGAAAGCTCGTTACTGCAACCCTGACCGGGGAAGAAGCACTCCGGCGCGGCGTAAAGGAAGCGGTGACTTTCGGGCCGACATTCATTGAGAATGGAAAGGTTGTATATACCTCTGCCGATGCCGGAACGCTGAACATGTTAAATCCGCGTACCGCGATCGGACAGACCGAAGACGGTACGATCCTGATGCTGGTAATTGACGGGCGCGGCCCGACCAGCTTCGGTGCGCAGTATGAAGATGTCATCGATGTCTTTCTGAAATACAAGGCGATCAATGCCGGAAACCTCGACGGCGGCAACTCTTCCGTCATGATGTATAACGTAGAATATGCCAACTATCCGGTATCGATGTACAACTCCAGAAATCTGCCGTCGGTAATTCTGGTAAAGGGGGAAGAGTGATATGGCAGCTCGCGGAATGAAACCAATCACTGCTGTGATCTTTCCTCTGATCGCAGCCGGGGCAGTCGTCGCATTTGGAATCACCGCAAATAAGAAAGCGGAAGAAAATTATCGGAAACAGGAAGCGCTCATGCCGCAGGTGCAGCTTGCGGAAGTGCTGGAGTCCATTCAGGGCGGGGACTATGAAACGATGTTCAACGCCTCCCAGAAGCTTTCTCCTTCTCTGGATTCCAAAGAGGCATATGTGGAACGGCTGACGGAGATCTTCAAAGACCGGGATCTTACGGCAATCACAACCGAAACCGTTTCAGAAAGTGCTGACAAACGGGAATACCGTCTGATTGACGGGGATACGCTGTTGGGCACACTGACGTTACTGAAAGAGGGAGACAGCTGGGTGCCGGCGTTCCCGTTAAAGGGAGACAAGACCTATCGGGTGGAAGTTCCCTCGGGGCTGTCTTTGAATGTATACGGAACACCGATCGGCAGTGAATACTGCGTGGAAAAAGGACAGGAGGCATCGAACTTCTTTCAGGTTACCGATTCTTCCGTGATTCCGTATGCAGATATCTATGAATTTGACGGACTGCTGGGAGAACCGGCACTGAACAGAGAAGAAGGATATGCGATGATTCAGGATGTGCTGAGCGGAAACTGGCTCTTGGGCAAAGAGATTACAGATGAAGCACTGCTGAAGGAACTGGTGGAAGACGCAAAGCTGATCGCGGAATATCCCGCAAAGGATACCGCACTTGGAAACGTCACGGCAGTCAGTGATACCAGCTCCCGCTGGTACCAGAAATATGTCACCCTGCAGAACTGGTGGTTTACCAGCCATGACAAAATGGAGATCACCAATGAAGAAATCAAAGCCGTCGCACAGAGTGATGATACGATCGTGGCACATATTTCGTTTGACTATTATGCGGATAACGGAGAGGTGAACCGCACCTGGAATGTCGGCTATCAGCTGACGTTCCGCAAGATCAATGATCGTTACGTGGTCTGCGGAACCGAACTGGATTCCAGGCTGAACCCGAGGCAGAAGTATTAAGTATGGCATTCAGGATTATTCGGGAAAATATTATAAATGTCGAGGCAGATGCGATCGTCAATACCGCAAATCCCCGGCCTGTATTCGGCAGCGGAACGGATACCGCGGTCTATGAAGCGGCGGGAAAAGAGGAACTGCTCCGGGCACGGGAAGCGATCGGTGTAATTGCGGAAGGAGAAGCGGCTGCGACGCCGGCATTTGGCCTGCATGCAAAGATCATCATTCATACCGTCAGTCCGCTATGGATCGATGGGAATCATCACGAGATCGAACTGCTGCACCGCTGTTATCAGAACTGTTTTGCCATCGCACAGGAACAGGACTGTCACAGTATTGCCTTTCCGTTGCTGGCATCCGGATCCAACGGATTTGAAAAAAGCACTGCGCTTGAAGTGGCACTGAGTGAAATACAGAACTACACCATGCGTCATGATATGGATGTTCTTCTGGTTGTCTTTGACAAGACATCCTATGCCCTTTCCGAAAAGGTCTTCGCAGATGTTGTTTCCTACATTGAGGAACATCAGGTTCTGGAAGCACAGGACATGGAATACGGAGCTTATCCGCGGGAAAGACGCAGAGGGCGGAAGGGAAAGCTGTTTCACATGGGCATGTCAAATGCGGCACCCATGTATGCCAAGCTCGCGGCGGAGGAAGTCGAGGCATGTGATGCGATCACCCTGCCGAAAAAAGAAGATACCTTTCAGGCAAGGCTGTTTGAACTGATCGATTCCTCCGGGAAAACCGATCCGGAAATCTACAAGCGTGCCAATATCGACCGCAAGCTGTTTGCCAAGATCCGCAAGGATGAAAACTACAAGCCATCGAGAAAGACTGCGGTGGCACTGGCATTTGCACTGCATCTTTCCCTGTCGCAGGCACAGGATCTGATCGGACGGGCAGGCTTCGCATTATCCAGTTCAACACAGGCCGATCTGATCTATCGATACTGTTTTGAAAATCAGGTCTATGACATTACACAGGTAAATTCGATCCTGTTCCAGTTTGATCAGGAACTGCTGTGAAAATGTCGCCCGGGAAGCGACCAAACGCCTCCCGGTTTTTTTCATAATGTGGCTGTAAGGG
>JAEEPV010000062.1 GCA_016284975.1 Solobacterium sp. | reverse complement strand
GGCCGCCACAGTGCTTTGGAATGCAGGAAGTCTATGCTCTCTGAGATCCAGCCCCAGCTCTTCAGCGTTTCGTTGATGAAGCCGGTGGACGATGTGGACAGGAACAGCGTGAAGATTGCGGCTACAACTGCCCAGGACATGAAGTGAGGCAGGTAGATTACTGTCTGAACAAATTTCTTGCAGAAGAGATTAAGCATTTCGTTCAGGAAGATCGAAATGATAACTGCGACAAATGTGTTCAGAAGCAATTTACCAACTGACAGAACAAGGGTATTCGAGAATGCAGCCCAGAATTCCTTTTCTGCGAACAGTTTTGTGAAATTTGCAAGGCCGACCCAGTGAATATCTCTCAGCTTGTAGCTGTAGAACGCATACCGGACACCAAGCATCGGCCAGTAGTACACAATCAGTACAAAAATAAATACAGGAAGAAACATCAGATAGAAACCGGTGTACGGCTTGATTCTCTGAAGAAGCGTCTTTTTCGGCGCAACGTACGTTGTTGTTTTCACTCCCGTTGAATTTTCATTCTTACTCATAGTTTATTCTCCGTAGAACTGATTTTTCGTGATTCTTCATCGAATGATAGCGATGAATGGTGATCTTTAGAGAAACATATCCTGCTTCCCGTTCGTTCGGAAGCAGGATATGTATTTACTCATTCAGATGTAACGTTTCAGGATGATGCGATTACTGAGCATTCAGCTCTTCAACGATCTGATCGGAGATGGAGCCCCACTCGTCTTTGTACTGCTGAACTGCTTCTTCCGGTGTGATCTCACCAACGACTGCCTTGTTCATGAGCGCCTTCTTCGCTTCTGCGAGGTCTGCTTCACGTTCTGTCAGTGTTGCAGAGGATGCTGCAGGATAAGCATCTACACAGTTTTCTGTGAAGAATGCATTGCCTTCCTGGATGAGCTCATCGTTGTCAACGTATCCGTTTGTGAGCGGAGCGATAACAAGAACTGCATCGAGGTGGTTCTTCTTCCAGAGGGAGTTCGGATCGTTCGGATTCGGTCTCAGGTGGAATGTGCCTGCTTCGTAGGAATACTTCTTTTCCTTTTCTGCATCGCCAGCGTTGAGAACGAATTCTTCTGCATCTGTGGACCAGTGAACGCCTTCTGCACCGTATGTCCAGAGTGTCTGAACCTTGTCACCGTCGAGCATTGTTTCAAACAGTGCTTCGAAGATTGCCTTTTCACGTGCGTCGTTGCCGTCGCCGTCATCGGTAATGACCCAGACCGGAGCTTCACGGTTGATATAGCCGCCGACTGTGTCCTTGATTTCCTTAATCGGAGGAAGCATTACCAGAGACTCGAGTTCACCGTTCTGGTCCTTGACTTCGTTCTTGTTCATGTTGTCGGTGAGTGTTCTCAGCCATGTGCCTGCCCAGTATGTGAACGCACCTTCCGATGTTGTCTGGTCATTGGAGAAGTACTTTTCACGAGCCTGCTTTGTGCCTGCTTCTTCGGTATCCGGATCGATCAGACCATCTTTGTAAGCCTTATTCAGTCTTGTCAGAGCTGCAACTGTTGCATCTTCTGTGAATCCGTCAACCCATTTGCCATCTTTCGGATAGAAGGAAGGATATGCACCCTGCCAGAATTCCGGCATGTAGTTGATATAAGGAGCTTCATCGAGTTTTGCGAAGCCGGCTGCGATTACACCGTATGTCTTGTCTGTGCCGTCGCCATCCGGATCTTCTTTCGTGAATGCCTTGAGAAGTTCATAGTAGTCATCAAATGTCTTGATGTCATCAACTGTTTTTCCAACTGCATCCAGCCAGCCCTTCTTGATGTATGTAACACATCCGTTTCCGTATGTCGGAGAGAAGCCGTACTGTTCGCCGTCAGCTGTGCGAAGGTTCATGTTGATTGCCGGAAGTTTGATACGGCTCTGGAATTCTGCGTTGTCATATGCATCTGCAAGGTTCCAGAGGAGTCCGGTTGTCTGATACTGTCTCAGCATGGAAGCGGACATGATCAGGGCATCAGGATATCCTGCATCGCCCGGCTGGCCGGTTGTCAGAGTTCTGGATACTGTTCCAGAGTAGTCGGAATGATCGAGCTGAGTGATATTGAGCTTGATCGGGTGTCCGATTTTTTCGGAAACTGCTTTCTCCCACTGCTCAACGAATTCTGCCTGCCCGGCATCAACTGTTGCTGTGATTGTACCGTCAACTGTAATGTTGAGTGTTTCGAGCTGGTACTCGCCGTTTTCGTCAACGGATCCGCCAGTAGGTGTTCCGGCAGTGTCGCCATTTCCACCACATCCGGTGAGCAGAAGTGTTGCGGCAGCAACCAGAGAGAGTAACTTCTTGTTCATTTTTTCTCCTCCTATTTCGGTTTTGATTTGATGATTCCGTGCAGCTTCTGTAAGCGTTTTCGTTATCACACTCACAATGTACTACATGCAGCAAGATAAAACAAGACGTAAAATACGTATTTTTGCAAGTTTTTTTAAGGAGTTTTTGTTTCAATACCGGTTTACTACTGATATTTTGTTCTTTTTTGTTAGAATTTCCTGTTTTTTCTCGACAGAAAGTACACTTTCGTTTTAGTAAACCGGTTATTTTTGGAGAAAAAATTGAAATAAGGTATTATTTCGGGGATTACAAAACCGGTTTTCTAATTTTTGGCTTTTTCCTGAAATCTGTGTATTTTTGCACAGATTCTGTATAGTATTGGTATCTGAAATATGAAAGAAGGAGTATTTATGGAGGATTCACTTCTGTTCCATTATGAAGATTTTCCTTTTCCGCTTCATTCCGTTTTGATTTCGCATCGCGGAGAACGAATTCAGGAATCGTATGGGTTTCCCTGTACAAAGAATACGTTCCACCGTATGTTTTCCATCACCAAGAGCATTACTGCGCTGGCCGTCATTGCCCTTGCGGCAGAAGGACGGATCTCGCTCCAGGAACCGGTCATAAACTTCTTTCCGGACCTGTGCCCCGAAAAGCCGGATCCTCACCTTTGTGCTATGACAGTACAGGATCTTTTGGATATGCGCACCTGCCATAAAACGACGACCTATAAAATTAACCTTAGAGAAAACTGGCTCCGCTCATTTTTTGTCACACCACCCGATCACCGGAGCGGACAGATCTTCAAATACGATACAAGCGCCGCACATGTGCTGGCAGCTCTGGTAAAACGAATCACTGGCATGGGAATTCTCGACTACCTGAGAACCATTTATCTTTCCGCGCTTGACTTTTCCTCTGAAGCCTTTGTCCTGAAAGATCCGTTTGGAGATGAGATCGGTGGATCGGGCCTGGTTGCCCGTCCGGAAGATATCATGATTCTTTCTGAGTTTCTCATGTCCCTGTATAAAGACACCTGGCGCGAACAATACGCCTGCCTTATTTCTGACCATTATAATGATGCGTTCTTTATTCGCTACCGCAGCCTTTTCCTCTCCTGTGTTTCCTTTCGCAGTGCAACAGTGCATGAAGGAAAAACGCTCGAGGAATGCCAGGGCTACGGATCACAGTTCTGGCGGATCCGAAACGGATTCATGATGTACGGGATGGGAGGGCAATACGCAGCCTTTTATCCGGAAGAAGACCTGATCATAGTAACCACTGCTGATACCCAGGCAATTCAGGGCGGTACACAGATCATTCTGGACGAAATGTACCGTATTGATTCCCTTCTGCGCGATCCAAAGGCTTCTTCATTTCCATGTACCACTCCGGAATACCCTCAGGAACATGGCGATCCAAAGCGTCTGCAGCACACCCTGGAGCGGCTGTCGGGAACGTATCGCTTCCTTCCGAACAATAATGGTTTTACAGCCTGTACGATCTCGGAAGAGGAAGTGACTCTGGAACACTCCGATGGATATTTCCGCTTTCCCGTTTCACTTCATGACCCCGCGGAAACAGAAGATCCGAAATATCACCAGAAACTTTATGTTTTTACAAGTCCGCTGTTAGATGGAAGCCTGTATCAGTATGTTCAGATCATGAATGATTATCTTGGCAGTATCCGTATCATGATCCAGGGAAACGACGGAAAGATCACCGTCTATCTTCGGAAGATCGAAGAAACCCTGTTTTCACAGATGGACGGATTCCTTGAGGCGGAGCGCATTTCCAAATGAAAACCTGCGCTGTATACACGCAGGTCGTTTGTCTTCAGCCGACCGTCACATAGTCCGGACGCGTCCCTTCCGCTCCCGGCCCATAGCTGCCATATTCACTGAATCGGATGCATGCATGTGCATCCTTTTTATTCCAGTCATGCCAGCCAGACGGATGGATATGTCTTCCAAGTTCACAGTTTTCCAGCCGTACCATCGCGTGATCCCGCCAGGGTCTGGCGATATAACAAGAGCGATCCTCCACGTCATCGCTGCAGGTGAAACGGCAGTTTCTGACAATGAACCCCTCCTCAACATCCTGCGGTGTGCATGGCGCAAATACGTATCCGCTTCCGACACTCCGGAATTCACAGTTATCAAAATATGCCGTTGCCCCTCCGAACACGAAATCCACATCTCCTTCTATGAGGCAGTTGCGCACATATACTGTCCTGCGGGTTCGCGGTTTATTCTGCTGCGGGCCGAGAAACCCATCCTTCTCAACTTCTTTTTCCGGCAACGGTGCAAGGAACAGCGTATCCTGATGTGCCCGCAGGATACAATGATCCAGTACAGTTTCATCCCCGTCTACAGTAAGCGCAATCGCCTGCCCTTTTTCCTTACCGCTTCCAGCGGTATTTTCAAATGTACAGCCTGTACACGTCACGTTCGAACCATCAATGATCACGGTCGGGGTCCGGAAGGTGTGATACGGCCTTCCATCTTCATGAATCATGTATGCATACATACTTCCGGTATAGACCTTGTCACGAATATGTATCCCATTCTCTGAAATATACTGCGTCATCGTTTTGCCTCCTTAGAAATAAAGGAAGGCAGGTGATGTTCCTGTCTTCCTGAAAGTGGAATCTCGATCAGAGAATATCTTGATTCCTTACATCGTCCATATCATCAAAGTCCTGGTTCTCACCGACCATACCCCAGATGAAGGTATAGTTACGCGAACCGCTTCCGGAATGAATGGACCAGCTCGGAGAGATCACTGCCTGTTCATTGCGCATAACGATATGGCGCGTCTGCTGCGGTTCACCCATGTAATGCATAACGAAGGCATCTTCCGGCAGATCAAAATAGAGATACACTTCCATACGCCGGTCATGCGTGTGGCAGGGCATTGTATTCCAGACACTTCCTGGTTCCAGATGTGTCATACCCATTTCCAGCTGACACGATTCCACCTGCCCCGGAAGGATATATTTATTGATCGTACGGTGGTTGCTGTCCTCAAGAGTGCCAAGTTCCTTTTTATTTTCGGGGCGGATCTCGACGTCATAGTCATACTCTGCCTTGGCATCTTTCAGGACCCGCTTCGTCGGATATGTCATATGTGCAGGTCCCGAGCACATATAGAACTTCGCCGGATCGGAAGGATTCTCTGAAGAGAAGGAGATCTCCTTCGTACCTCTTCCGATATACATACCATCCCGAGAACCAATTTTGTATTCTACCCCATCTGCTGTGATCGTTCCCGGTCCGCCGATATTGATGAATCCTGCTTCTCTGCGTTCCAGGAAAAACTTCGCCCGCAGTTCATCGCCTGCTTCGAGTTTCAGCTCTTTCGAAACCGGTGTAATGCCGCCAAAGATAATACGGTCAATGTGGCTGTATACCAGCCTTACTTCATCGGGAATAAAAACATTTTCAACGAGAAACTCTTCCCGCAGACGTTCGGTTGTGTAATGCTTTACATCTCTGGGAGATGCTGCTGTCCGTAACTCCATATTATTGTCCTCCTGCCAATCCCTGTTCGGGATATTTTGTTCGCGTTCGGGACATCTTTCCCATCCGCATTTAAACAGTAGCACAGCGCGTTAAAAAAGTAAACCGTTTCACTATATTTTTTGTTCCCTTTCATTGACACGGATATGCAGTAGTGTTAGTATATTTTTGCCTCTAAATTCGAAGTCTGCATAAGCGAGTTTAGAAAACCTGTTTACTAAAAAGAGAAGGATGAGATTATGAAAGAATACATGGGCAACGATTTCCTGCTTCAGAACGACACCGCAAAGCATCTCTATCACACGTACGCCGAAGATCTTCCGATCATCGACTACCATTGTCATATCCCGCCACAGGAGATCTACGAAAACCGCAGATTCGAAAACATCGCTCAAGTATGGCTGGGCGGTCATCAGAAACGTGCAGACGGCAGCGACTATTATTTTGGAGATCATTATAAATGGCGTCTGATGCGCGCAAACGGCGTCAGTGAAGACTATATCACCGGTGACATGCCGGATCGCGAACGCTTTCAGAAATTTGCCGAAACCATGGAAAAGACCATCGGCAACCCGATGAATCACTGGTGCCAGCTGGAGCTGAAGAAATACTTCGGCTATGCCAAACCGATCAATGGCGCAAACGCACAGGAGATCTGGGACATCTGCAACGAAAAGCTGCAGAACGATCCAAAGTGCACCGTACGCGGTCTGATTGAAGCCAGCAATGTCCGGTTTGTCGGAACAACCGATGATCCGGTTGATTCTCTGGAATGGCATGTAAAGATCAAGGACGATCCGACCATTGAGGTTAAAGTCTGCCCGAGTTTCCGTCCGGATAAAGCACTGAACGTCCATCTGGCCGGCTTCGACGCATACATGCGTCAGCTCGCAGAAGTATCGGGTGTTTCAATCACTGATGCGGACAGCTGTCTTGATGCACTTAAGAAGCGTCTCGAATTCTTTGTCTCCCTGGGCTGCAAAGCCAGCGACCACGGTATTGAAGAGATTCCGTTCACCGGAGCTGACGCTGCGAAAGCGGACATTGCATTCCGCAAGGCCATGGCTAACGAACCGATGAGTGAGGAAGAACGCCGCGACTGGCAGTCCTATCTGATGGAAGGACTTGGAAGAATGTATCATGACAACGATGTTGCGATGCAGCTGCATTACAATGCGATCCGCAACACCAATCAGAAATACTTTGAAAAATACGGAGCGGATACCGGATTCGATGCGATGGACGCACATAATTGTGTGCACGGCATCCAGGGATTGCTCAGCACCCTGTTCTATACCGGCCAGTGCCCGAAGACAATTCTTTATTCCCTGAATCCCAGTGATATGGATCTCGTCGCTACCATTGCCGGATGTTTCCAGGCAGACAGTGATGTACCGACCCGCGTACAGCTTGGTGCCGCATGGTGGTTCAACGACACAAAGGACGGCATGGAACGCCATCTGCAGATCCTTGGACGCCTGGGCGTACTTGGTAACTTTATCGGGATGCTGACAGACAGCCGCAGCTTCCTGAGCTATACCAGACACGAGTATTTCCGCCGTATTCTCTGCAATACCGTCGGCCGATGGGTTGAAGACGGAGAATTCCCGAATGATGAAGCTGCACTTAAAGCAATCGTGGAAGGTATCTGCTATTACAATGCAGAACAGTATTTCAATCTCTGATTCGCAAGCATGACCCGGTTTAATGCCGGGTTTTTTTCTTCACTGGCATTTCCTTCGTACTGGTTTACATGTTCCAGCAAAAAAATAAAAAAACACTCCCAATTATTTTGCCGGAAACAGTAATTTTCCGTTGCGGAAATTGGGAGTTTTCTGTTGCGATTTTTGGAATCGGCTTTTGCGGATTTTGGTAAAACACGTTGCGATTTTTGGATTTTCACTTTGCGTAAAACAATCCTCGGATTGGCTTTACATAGAACATCGGGTTCTCCGGAATCCAATGTGTCTGATACAGCCAGTTAAAGAACGTTCCCAGGATCCTGCGGATATTGTTAACGCTTGTAACCTGATTTTTGTCCTCTATCTGTTTATGGTGCAGATAGAGCTGGATGTCCGTCGCCGTGATTTTTTCCAGAGGTTTCCGCATACTCAGCAGAAACAGGTCCAGGATCAGCTTGTACTGTTCAATCGATTGATTGGAAAGCCCTTCTGCTTTCTTGATCACGAGATATGCCTTGTAGCCCTCTGGTCTGAGAATGTCATATTTCATTACTTCATTCCCTTTCGGCTTGATGTCGTACAGTTCCCCTACAGTTCTTAACGATTCTCTTACCGTCGTCAGCTGCTGGGCAGAAAAATGATTTGTCACGTCTAGTCTGAGTAATACTGCATCAATAAATTGTTCCATGATCACTTTCTCCTTTCTAAAGACAGCGTAATCATTTTTCGATGCACTCTCTATGGCCTGACTGAAGTAAATTCAGCTTGTTTCAAGTATCGTCCAAAAAACGCCATACTCGCATGGCGTTTTCTCGACATCACCCTGGTATATATCAATTAGCTCACCTAGCTGAGCAAGTTGTATATACCTTTTCCTTTCATCCCTGCATTTAGCGTCGGCAGGGATCGACATCTGTTTTGCTAGAATTGGAAATCGTGAATGTGTACTTCTTCGCTCACCCTGAGGCTTGACTTCATTAGAAAGAACGCAGCCACTTCTTTGTATACATACTTGAGATTAGTTAGGTGAGTCTCCCTCTGCGGAGGGATGAATTCGTATCTCCAGGTTTAAGGACGCTTCATGTGTTGTATGCAGAGCTGGTGGATCCG
>JAEEPV010000061.1 GCA_016284975.1 Solobacterium sp. | reverse complement strand
TGACCCTTGTCCACCGTCTTTTTTTACTTCAGTTCCGTGTTCTCATAAACACCACAGCGCACAACCATGCCATTGTGAACGTTTACATTATTCAGGAAAGCTCCCGGCATAATTGTTACATTGTCACCGATTGTGGTATCTCCGTAGAGGTATACATTCGGATACAGTTCCACATCATGCCCCATCGTTACAAACGGGCCGACATACGTGGTATCCGGATCGGCATACTGCACGCCTGCTTTCATCCATTTCTGATTGATATAGGTATTCAGCCATTTATTCGCACGGGCAAGCTCCGAACAGTCATTGACACCCTGTACTTCATCTTTGTCGTTCGCCAGTACCGCGGTAACTCTCCAGCCCTTCTTGCGGAAGATCTCCACAAGATCGGTAATGTAATATTCGTGCTGGGCGTTATCGTTTTTCAGTTCCTTCAGTGCCTCAAACAGTTTCTGATTATTAAATGCGTAGATACCGGTATTGATCTCATGCACGGCAGCTTCTTCCTTCGTGCAGTCTTTAAACTCAACGATCTTCAGTACATCCCCGTTTTCTGCCCGGATAATACGTCCATAAGAAGCCGCATCTTCCAAGGAAACCGTAAGAACCGCCATATCCGCAGTCTCAACGGAATCATAGAGGGCCTTCAGGGTATCTGCCTGTATCGTAGCTGCGTCTCCGTTTACAACCAGCGTAGCGCCGGCTTCTGTTTCCAGCTGCTTTGCCTGCATGACCGCATGACCGGTACCGAGCTGTGGTTCCTGAAGCGCAAATTCGCACATGCCTTCCAGTGCCTTTTCAACAATCTCATGACCATAACCGACTACAGTCACAATCCGTTCCGCTCCGCATTTCTTCAGATTGCGGACAATCACTTCGACCATGGGCATGTTTCCGACTTTATGTACTACCTTCGGTAAATCACTGTGCATCCGGGTTCCTTTTCCCGCTGCCAATACGATTGCATTTCTCATCATGAAAACCTCCGCTTTTCATTATAAGGCATGAAGATGGACAGAAGAAAAAGCATGTTATACTAAGTACGATTTTGAGGACCTATGAGAACAACTTCACGTAAAAAACCAAATCCGAAGAAGACGAATGAGCGGCCGAAAACCATACCGGTCACCCATACGTTTATCGTGAAACGCAGTGATGAACTGCTGAACTTTCTGCTGGCCCGGTTTGAAGGAAAGCTTTCCCGCAACAGCGTCAAAAAGCTGCTCAGTGACCGCAAGGTACTGATCAACGGCTCCATGACGACACAGTTCAACTATCCGCTGGCAAAGGATGATGAGGTAAAGATTGCCAAGAACCCGGTACGTACGGCACCGGTGCGCAAAAATGCACCGCAGGCCGCAGTTCCCTCGATCAAACCTTACATTATTTATGAAGATGATGAATTTCTTGCCATCAACAAACCGGCTGGTCTTCTTTCGGTGGAATCGGATAAGGATCCAAACTGTGCCTATGCCATGGCTGCTGCCTATCTGAAACAGAAAGATGCACGCTCCCGACCGTATATCCTTCACCGGATCGATAAGGAGACTTCCGGCGTACTGATCTTTGCGAAAGACATTCGCATTCACTCCATGTTAAGGATGCACTGGAACGAAGACATTACCCTGCGGGAATACTATGCGGTAATCCAGGGGGAAATGGAAGAACCTTCCGGGCAGATAGTTTCTTTCCTGAAAGAGAACGCAAATCATCTGGTCTATGTCTCAAAAGACCCGCGCGGAAAGAAGGCCGTTACCAATTATGAAGTGGAAAAATCCAATGACCGTTATTCTCTTCTGAAAATCAATATTGAGACCGGACGGAAAAACCAGATCCGTGTACAGCTGAATGCACAGAACCATCCGATTCTTGGAGATGACAAATACGGTCTTGTGCCTTCTCCGATCAACCGGCTTTGTCTTCATGCGTCTGCGCTGGAATTCATTCATCCGGTAACGAAAAAACCGATGCGCTTTTACGCACCGGTACCAAATGAATTCAGGCAGTTAGTGAAGTAACGCTTCTTATGGCTGAATGATCCTGGTCATTCTTACGAAGTATCCGTTTGCCCGCATCAGGTCTGAGCTTTCTCTCAGAAGCCGCGGGCTTTTTGTTATGCCAAATACCGTTGACCCGCTGCCGGACATCAGTACTCCATCAAACCCGAGTTCTGTCAGCTGTTCTTTTACATCCCGGATCTCTTCCACCAGCTGCAGAGAGATCTCTTCCAGACTGTTTCCAAGACGGGAGATCATACCTTCATAATCTCCGTTTTCCAGAGCAGTTTTCATACCATCGACATCCGGGTGCTGGATTGTATCGAAGTTCAGTCCGCCGAATGCCGCTTTCGTGCTGACGCCTCTGCGCGGTTTTACCAGCAGGATACCGAAATCACTGTGGCAGGAAAACGGCTGGATCTTTTCTCCGATCCCTTCAACCAGCGCAGGACGGTTGATCGTACAGAACGGTACGTCTGCCCCGACTTCTTTTGCGACATCAATCATCTCTTCTACAGAAAGATCCAGTTTCATGATCCGGTTGATCATCCGTATCGCAGCAGCCGCATCTGCAGAACCACCGGCAAGACCGGCCTGGGTCGGGATGTGTTTCTGCAGTGTACAGGCAAAGTTCTGTGTAAACCCATATCGTTCCTGCATGACATGGATCGCTTTAATAACAGTATTCTTATCATTTACCGGAAGATAGGAACGG
Source organism: Solobacterium sp. (assembly GCA_016284975.1). Classification (GTDB taxonomy): domain Bacteria; phylum Bacillota_I; class Bacilli_A; order Erysipelotrichales; family Erysipelotrichaceae; genus Bulleidia. The sequence continues at coordinate 1,007 of JAEEPV010000061.1, read as the reverse complement.
TTCAGCGTCATCGTTGTTTCTTCGGACGGCATTAGTTCCAATACGTCATAAAAGTCGATCGGAACCATGATCATACGCAGATCATGATACCCGTCTTCCCTTCTTCTAACGACATCCAGACAGAGATTTATTTTCGCAAATGCCCGTTCTTTCATCTTACGTATTCCTCTTTAAGTGTAGTCTACTACAGATTAATAACTCAGAATTACTTGTCTTAACGTTTTCTTTTTTCCTGAAATTATTTAAAAACCTTAATGGACTAGCCAGCTGTATTCCTGTCTGCAATCAACTATGTAATCCACGTAAACGGTATCATCTTGAATTTGATACAGCACAAGATACCAGTTATTTACGAACATTTTGTGATACTTATTATGCGGCAGATAAGGTTCTTCCAAAAAAGGATAACGATTCGGATTATGATCCAAAGAACGAATTGCTTTGATAATATCTTTCTTTTTCTTTATCGCTGCTTTTTTATCAGCTTGTGCAAGAAACCGTAAATGTTCGGCAAGCATCTGTCTTGCTTTATCAGAAATAATGATTTTATAGTTTGACTGCACCATACTACTTAACCCCTGAAATCACCTGATCAAGGAATGAATCCAGTTCGTCAACAGTACAGCCAGTTCGTCCAGCATGTCTATCTTCTTCAACAGCAATTAACTGTTCTCTTAAACTCAGCATTTTTTCTCTTCGATTGAATGCCTCTAAATCCATCACAACCAAATCACCTTCTCCATTCTTTGTAAGGAACACAGGTTCACCCGTTTTTCGACAAAGATCTCCTATTTCGTTGTAGTTTTGACGGATTGAAGCCGATGGGCGAATAATCATACTAATTTCCTCCAATTTTCTAATAGCAGTATTCTAATCATATTTTAGCATTCTATTGCAATGGGTTTTAATATTAATGATTCAAATATTACCGAGCAATTAGATGTAAAACGATTGTGAGTTAACGCAGTTATCCGGAATATGCCCTGTCAAAAGAGAACTACGCACTC